>CAZVLI010000718.1:0-2698 GCA_964627965.1 uncultured Rhodospirillales bacterium | reverse complement strand
CGCGCTAGTCCGATGGCGAGGTTCAGCGGGTGCAGGTGCGCCGCGTCGCGATCCGGCACGGCGCCGTGATAGGCGGGCGAGTCGCCCCATTCGCGGCCGTCGGCGGCGGTGAAGGTCTCCAGGTGCGGATAGTCGTAGACGCTCGCCAGATGCGCCGCCTCGCGGTGCAGGCCGTCGGTCTCGCGCGGGTGATGGGCGACGTCCATCACGCCCGGCGTCAGGTCGCAAGCGATGCCATGTTTGTTGACCAGCGACTTCACCAGCGCCTTGGCCGCCTCGGCGACGGCCCACAGGCGGCGGGCCTCGTCCAGGCCGACGCGGGTCTCCAGCCAGTCCTGGCCGCGCCGCTGGCCGCTGTGCAACTGCCCGCCGTTGCGGCCCGACGCGCCCCAGCCGACGGTATGCGCTTCGACCAGCCGTACGTCATAGCCGGCCTCGGCCAGGTGCAGCGCCGCCGACAGGCCGCCGTAACCGCCGCCGATCACCGCGACGTCGCAGGCCGCGTCACCAGCCAAGGCGGCGAAGCTCGGCCGCTCCAACGCGGTCGCCTCGTAGTAGCTGTCGCCGGGTGGGACGTCGTAGCCGCTGGTGCGCATCGGGGCTCGGGCTAAGATGAACTGAACAACGGCATAGCTGAGGATGGGGACGGATGGAAGCGCCAGACGATCAAGGACTCGACGGCAAGGTGGCCATCGTCACCGGCGCCGGCGCGGCAGGCGACGGGATCGGCAACGGTCGGGCGGCGGCGATCCTGCTGGCACGCGCCGGCTGCAAGGTACTGGCGGTCGACCGTGACGCAGAGCTGGCCGAACGCACCGTGGCGATGATCGCCGAGAATGGTGGCGAGGGCGCGGCCTTCGCCTGCGACGTCACCAAGGAAACGGACTGCGCCGCGATGGTAGCCGAAGCGGTGAAGCACTGGGGCCGGGTCGATGTGCTGGACAACAATGTCGGTATCGGCAGCCGCGGGCCGGTCACCGAGGTGTCGCCGGAGGAATGGGCCAAGGTCATGGAGGTGAACGTCACCTCCATGTACCTGACCAGCCGACACGCGATCCCGGAGATGCGCAAGGTCGGCGGCGGCGCCATCGTGAACATCTCGTCGATCTCCGCGCTGCGGCCTCGTGGCCTGACCACCTACACCGTCTCCAAGGGTGCGGTGATCTCGCTGACCCAGGCGATGGCGGTCGACCACGGCGCGGAGAACATCCGCGTCAACTGCATCGCGCCGGGGCCGATGTACACGCCGATGGTCTACAGCCTGGGCATGTCGGACCAAGCCCGCGACACGCGCCGACGTGCGTCCGTGCTGGGCACCGAGGGTACGGGCTGGGATATCGGCAACGCGGTGGTGTTCCTCAGCTCGGCGCGGGCGCGCTACATCACCGGGCACGTGCTGGTGGTCGACGGCGGCGTCACGCTGCAGGCACCGCAACGCGAGTCGGAGGGCAACTGAGATGGCGCGTGTCCCCTACCTCACCGCCGACGACTTGCCGGAAGAAGACCGCGACATCCTCTCGCGGCCGATCACGCTGCTGCAGGCGCTGGCGAACAATCCGCCGGCGACGCGCGCCTTCGAGCACCTGGGCATGTGGATCCGGTTCAAGTGTCCGCTCGACCCGCGCCTGCGCGAGCTGGCGATCATCCAGGTCGGCTACGTCGCGCGCAGCGCCTACGAGTACAGCCATCACGTGAAGATCGGCATGGATGTCGGCGTCACCGAGGCCGACCTCAAGGCGATGGCGGTGGAAAGTGCCGGCGGCACCAGCGACCTGCCACCGTTGGACCGGGCCGTGTTGCGCGCGGCGCGCGAGATGGAGGCCGACGGCGGCATGAGCCAGGCGACCTTCGACGAGCTCGCCGCCGCCATCGGTGACAGCCAGGTCATCGACCTCGCGATCACCATCGGCTTCTACTGCGGCGTGGTCCGTGTGCTGGCGAGCCTCGCCATCGACGTCGAGCCGGAATACGAGCCGTACCTGAAAATCGTGCCGCTACCGGCCTGACGGCCTACTTCCGGCTGAGCTCGATCTCGCAGTCGTTGAGCATGCCGTCGACGCTGTCGGCGTCCTTCAGGGTGACGCGGATGCGCGCGTCGAGGTTCTTGCTGTAGATGTCGACGGCGCCGTCGTCGGCCGCCTTGCCCGCGACCGCGAACTTGGCGGAAACGGCGGAGCCGGAGAGCACGCTCTCCTCCATCGTCCCGGTGATCTCGCCGCGCTGGACGTGAAGCACCACATTGACGTCACGCGGCGCGGCATCGTCGGCGCCGGCGAACACGGCCCAGCCGCAGGACTGCACGAAGCCCTGCCAGGTGCCGTCGAAGCGCGAGGTGTCGGGGACGGCCGGCTTCGGCGGCGCGACCATCGCCACCTGCGGCTTCGGCGGTGTGGGTGCGGCGGCGGGCGCCGCCGGCTGCGGCTTCGGTTTGGTGGCAGCCAGCGCGGCGACGCGTTGCGCCTCCGCGCGCCGGCGCGCTTCGTAACTGGCGCGATCCTCAAGCAGGTCGGCAAAGACGAAGCCGATCAGCTCGCCGCCGCGCGCGACCTGGATCCACTTGCCGTCCACGGTCTGCGCCACGCCCTCCAGTTCGGACCCTTCCGGCAAAGTGGTGACAAGATCGCCGGAGATCGGCGGCGCCGCGCGGACATTGGAATTGGTGCGCAGGACGAACTGGCCCGACATCGCCGCCAGCTGC
>CAZVLI010000717.1:0-2700 GCA_964627965.1 uncultured Rhodospirillales bacterium | reverse complement strand
GCCTTCTCGCGGCTCTTGAGATCGTCGGCGACGATCATCTCGCGCATCGCCTTGATCCGCGGCCCCTCGAAGAACATGTGCTCGGTCCGGCACAGGCCGATGCCCTCGGCGCCGAAGTCGCGAGCCGTGCGCGCGTCGATCGGCGTCTCGGCATTGGCGCGCACGCCCAGTCGGCGCACCTCGTCGGCCCAGCCCATCAGCGTGGCAAAGTCGCCGGAGAGTTCCGGTTGCACCGTCGCCACCTCGCCCAGCATCACCTCGCCGGCGCCGCCGTCGATCGTGATCACGTCGCCCTTGGCCAGCATGTGGCCGGCGACGCTCATGGTCTCGGTCTTGGCGTCGATGGAAATCGCGCCAGCGCCGGACACGCAGGCCCGGCCCATGCCGCGCGCCACCACCGCCGCGTGGCTGGTCATGCCGCCACGGCTGGTCAGGATACCCCGCGCCGCGTGCATGCCGTGGATGTCTTCCGGGCTGGTCTCCTGGCGCACCAGGATCACGTCCTCGCCGTTCGCCGCCATTGCCTCGGCATCGTCGGCGGTGAACACGATCTTACCCGCTGCCGCACCCGGACTGGCCGGCAGGCCCTTGGCAATGACGGTGCGCTCGGCGTCGGGATCGAGCGTCGGGTGCAGGAGCTGATCCAGCGCCTCCGGGTCGATCCGGGCGATCGCCTCTTCCTTGCCGATCAGCCCCTCGCCGACCATGAAGAGGCGATCCGGGCGATCGCCTCTTCCTTGCCGATCAGCCCCTCGCCGACCATGTCGACCGCGATCTTCAGCGCCGCCTTCGCCGTGCGCTTGCCCGAGCGCGTCTGCAGCATCCAGAGCCGGCCTTCCTGGACCGTGAGCTCGCTGTCCTGCATGTCCCGAGAGTGCGCTTCGTGCTTCTTGTAGACGGCGGCCAGCTCGCCGAAGACGCCGGGCATGGTCTCTTCCATCGCCAACTGCTCGGCACCGGCGGCCTCGCGCGACTGCTTCGTCAGGTGCTGCGGCGTGCGGATGCCGGCGACGACGTCCTCGCCTTGCGCGTTGATCAGGTACTCGCCGAAGAACAGCTTGTCGCCGGTCGACGGATCGCGCGTGAAGGCAACGCCGGTGGCCGAGGTCTCGCCCATGTTGCCGAACACCATGGCCTGGACGTTGACCCCGGTGCCCCAGCTTTCCGGGATGTCGTGCAGGCGGCGATAGGTCACCGCGCGCGGCGTTTGCCAGGAGCCGAAGACGGCGTCGATGGCGCCCCATAGCTGCGCCTTCGGGTCCTGCGGGAACGGTTGCTCCAGCTCCTCCTCGACCAGCCGCTCGTAACGCTCGACCAGCTCGCGCAGGTCGTCGACGGTGAGGTCGGTGTCGAGCGACACGCCGCGGTCGCGCTTCAGCTCATCGAGCTGATCCTCGAACAGGTAGTGATCCAGGCCGAGCACGACGTCGCCGTACATCTGGATGAAGCGGCGATAGCTGTCATAGGCGAAGCGCGCGTTGCCGCTGCCCTTGGCCAAGCCTTCCACGGTCTCGTCGTTCAGCCCCAGATTGAGGACGGTGTCCATCATGCCGGGCATCGACACCCGCGCGCCGGAGCGAACGGAGACTAGCAGCGGGTTGGCGGGGTCGCCGAACGACCGGCCGACGCTCGCTTCGATCTTCGCCAGCGCCGCCGAGACCTGTGCATCGAGATCGCCCGGATAGGTCCGGTCGTGATCGTAGAAGTGGGTGCAGACCTCGGTGGAGATCGAGAAGCCCGGGGGGACCGGCAGGCCCAGCGAACTCATCTCCGCCAGGTTGGCGCCCTTGCCGCCGAGCAGGTTGCGATCCGCGGCGCTGCCGTCGGCCGCGCCCGCACCGAAGCTGTAGACCCACTTCGCCATCGTCGTCGCCTATCCTTCGATCAGCGAGAAGTCCGCCACCTGGTCCATGGTGCGGCGGATATCCTCCAGCAGCCGCAACCGATTGTCGCGGATCATTGGATCGGAATCGTTAACCGTCACGTGCTCGAAAAACGCGTCGACCGGGTCGCGCAGCCGCGCCAGATCGACCAGGTAGGCGGCGAAGCCGTCGGCGTCGGCCGGGTCGGCGTCCGAGCCCTGCACCGCGCGCGCGGCGTGGTAGACCGCCTCCTCGCGCTCGTCGACGAAGCGATCGTGCGCGACCTCGTCGCTCTCCGGCTGCCACGGATTGGTCTTCGACGTCCGCTCCGCACGCACGATGTTCGCGGCACGGCGATAGGCGACCAGCAGGTCGGCGCCGGCCTGGGTGTCGAGGAAGCCGGCAAGCGCCGCCACCTTGGCGACCAGTGCCGTGAAGTCGTCATGCGCGTGTCCGATGGCCTGGGCGCCGAACACGGCGGCGATCAGGTCGTGACGCGCGCCCTGGTCGCGCAAGTGCACGCGCAGCCGTTCGGCGAAGAAGTCAAGCAGCGCGCTGTCCGGCGCTTCCCAGCCCTGGGTGCCGCGTAGCTGCTCGCCGGCATACTGGAACGCGGTGAGCAGCGGCAGCCGAGTTCGCGGTCTCCGTGAACCAGTAGAGCGCGACGTTCGCGAGGATCTGGTCCTTCGAATACGCCGCGAGTCCGGCGTCACTCCAGGCCTCGAACTTCTCGAGCTGCCAGGCGAGGAGCGCCACGGGCGAGTCGTGCATCCCGTAGGCGAGCGTCTGGGGCTTCGTCCCCTGGATCTCGCTGTAGGCCTGCCCGTCCGCGATGTCC
>CAZVLI010000716.1:0-2716 GCA_964627965.1 uncultured Rhodospirillales bacterium | reverse complement strand
GAAAGCACCGGTCCGAGATACTGCCCGTCGATCGAAGACAAGGTCGTTCGCTTCAGCGACAAGGACAGCCACCAGATCTTCCTTGAGCCCGAAGGTCTGGACGATCAAACGATCTATCCGAACGGCATCTCCACGTCGCTGCCGGTTGATGTGCAGACCGCGCTTTTGAAGACAATTCCCGGCCTTGAGCGAGCGCGCATCGACCGTCCGGGTTACGCCATCGAGTATGACTTCGTGGATCCGCGGCAACTCTCACCCGCGTTGGAACTTGAGCGCCTGCGCGGCCTCTTTCTCGCCGGCCAGGTGAACGGGACGACGGGCTACGAGGAAGCCGCCGCACAGGGCGTGATCGCGGGTATCAATGCGGCACTGGCAAGCTCCGGAGGCGAGACGTTCCATGTCGATCGCACCGAGGGCTATGTCGGGGTCATGATCGACGATCTGGTGACACGCGGTACGTCCGAGCCCTATCGCATGGTCACCTCGCGGGCGGAGTATCGGCTGCAGCTTCGTGCCGACAATGCCGACCAACGACTGACTCCGCGCGGCGAGGTCATTGGCTGTATCGGTCGTGGCAGACGCCGGGCCTTCGCGGACAAGGCCGCGGAGCTGGCGAATGGGCGGTCTATACTCCAAGCCATCAGGATGAGCACGAGCGCCTGGGCGAAGGCCGGAGTTGATGTCAAGCAGGACGGCACCTACCGCACCGCATACGAGATGTTGGCCCTGCCGGGAATGACAATCCCGCGTTTGCGGGACGCCTGCACGGACCTTGATGTATCAGAGGCGATTGCAGACCAGCTCGAGATCGAGGCGCGCTACGCGCCGTATGTTGATCGGCAGAATGCGGACGTCGAGGCTTATCGACGAGATGAAGCCCTGACGATCCCAACCGACATGGCCTACGACGAGATCGGCGCCCTATCGACTGAGATGCGCGAGAAGCTGACCCTTCATCGGCCGGCGACGATCGGTGCCGCCGGTCGCATCCCGGGCGTCACGCCGGCTGCCCTGACCGCCGTCATGGTGCATTTGAAGCGTGCGACGGACAAAGACGTCGCCTGACGCCGGGCCAGCGGCATTCCAGGCCGCAACGGGTGTTTCACGTGAAACACGAGACCGGCTGGAGGTTTACGCCGATCTCCTGATTCGATGGACTCAGAAGATCAATCTCGTCGCAAAGACGACCATCCCGGACCTCTGGACCCGCCACTTTGTCGACTCGGCTCAACTCGCACCACTCATCACGAACCGGCCGCGCATCATTGATGTCGGTACGGGTGCCGGCTTTCCGGGCCTGGTCCTGGCAATCATGGACCTCGGGTCCGTCATCCTGGTCGAGAGCGATAAACGCAAGGCCGCATTCCTGCGGGAGGTTGCACGCCAAACTCAGACCGACGTCAGGATCATCGCAGACCGAGTGGAAAGCGTCCGCGAACACGCCGACATCATCACCGCCCGCGCCTTTGCCCCCCTCCCTCGACTGCTCGACCTGACCCAAAATCTTGTGGACAACGAGACCCAATACCTCCTGTTGAAGGGTCAAGATATCGATGAGGAATTGACCCAGGCCACCACATCTTGGAATATGACCGTCGAACGCCGGCCTTCCCGCACAGACCCACGCGGCGTAATTCTGCAACTGACCCAAGTGCAGCGACGATGACACAGCCGAGCTTCTCCACAACACCGCAACCGATGGCCAAGGTCATCGCCCTCGCCAACCAGAAGGGCGGCGTCGGCAAGACCACGACGACCATCAATCTCGCCACTGGCCTCGCCGCGGTCGATCGACGTGTCCTGATTATCGACCTAGATCCACAGGGCAACGCATCGACCGGCCTTGGTATCAGCCGCGAACAGCGTGAGCTTTCCTCCTACGATGTCCTGATCGGTCACGCCGAGATCGAGCAGGCGGCACAGCCGAGCGCTATTCCGGGGCTCGACATCGTTCCAGCGACCGTCGATCTATCGGGCGCGGAGATCGAGCTGATCGACATGCCACGCCGCCAGGCTCGCCTCCGGCAGGCGCTGGCCGGACAGCTCAACCATTACGACTATGTCCTGATCGACTGCCCGCCGTCCCTGAACCTCCTGACGGTCAACGCGCTCACGGCGGCCGACGAGGTTCTGGTCCCCCTGCAATGCGAGTTTTTTGCACTAGAAGGCCTCAGCCAGCTCCTCAACACCATCGAGCGCGTCCGCGACAGCCACAATCCCCACCTGGAAATCATGGGCGTGGTCCTCACCATGTACGACGCCCGCAACAACCTATCCGGACAGGTCGCCGCCGACGTGCGCGCCTTCCTTGGCACCAAGGTGTATGAAACCGTGATCCCACGGAACGTGCGGATCTCCGAAGCCCCCTCGCACGGCAAGCCGGCAATGCTCTATGATCATCGCTGCGCGGGCTCGAAGGCCTACATGCGCCTGGCCGGCGAAGTGCTTCGGCGCGAGAAGGAACTAAGGGCGGCATGATGAGCGACACCCCGAAAAGCGGCGGGCGCGGCCTGGGCCGCGGCTTGTCCGCACTGCTGGATGGCGGTAACGAGGACTACGTCAATCTGGAGCGTGTGCGTCACGGCCGGGACGTCCCCATCGAGTCGCTGGAGCCCAACCGGTACCAGCCCCGGCGCCACTTCGATCCGGAAGAACTGGAAAACCTCACCAACTCGGTGCGCGAGAAGGGCGTGCTGCAGCCCATCGTGGTGCGCCG
>CAZVLI010000715.1:0-2721 GCA_964627965.1 uncultured Rhodospirillales bacterium | reverse complement strand
CAGCGGAGAAGATGTACGGACGGGCGAAAAAACGCAGGAACTTGATGATCTCCGGGACGTCCTGGCGCACGCGCAGTTCGTTGCGGCCGTAGTGCCGCAGCCGGTCCTCGGCCTCCGCCTGGCTGAGGCCGCGTTCGCTACTGTCGATCCGGCGTAAGAGGCTCGGCAGATCGAGCTGATGGAAGTCCGTCATGAGGGTCCGGTAGGTCTTGTGGGACGCCCCGACTGCGGGTCACGCAACCGGCGCGCGGCGGAGAGACTATGAACACCGGTTTGCCGGCGCGTGACAACCGCCGGCGAACCGGCCACGGCCCAGCCGCGCCGTAACCTGCTTGGATTAGTTTTCTACATCACTAAGTATTTGTACTCAAACCCGAAGAGCTTAGGTAGCTTCACCCAATTTCGACACTTATCATCCGGGAAATTGCGTCGACCAACTTTACAGTAGAGAGAGTTCTCGCCAGATTTAATTTTGGCTATACCGTTTATTCCATTGATTTTATTTGAGTTCTCCCAGGCCATCGCCGTGGCATTGAAGTTGCTTTGTTTGCACCAGTCGTCGCACGAGCATTGAAGGCGCGACAGCAAAGTTGGAGGAGATCGCGGTGCAATCATCAAGTCCGATCACCCGTGTGGCAGCGTTATCCCTGGCAGTTTCGTTCTTCGGCATGACCGGCCAGGCGGCCGCGACCGTTGTGCAGGATTTCGACAACGCGGGCACGGCCTTCGTCGGCCAGAAGCTGCCGAGTCCCGCATTCGTCAGGTTCCCGCAGAATGCCGGTCCGGCACCGACCGTGACGGCAGGTGGCCCAACCGGCAACTTCCTGCGGCTGAAGGCCTTCGAAACGCGGTCGGCAACCAACGCCGGCTTCGACCGGGACGGCGCTGGACTGTTCAACCGGATTGCCGGCTCGTTCGACTTCCGGATTACGTGCACCGGCGCCCGTACCGGCTTCAGCGGCGGCGGTTGTGCCGATGGCTTCAATGTCGGCTTCCTCGACACCGCCTTGTTCGGCAACAGTGGCCAGGCTGACCACGTGACGGATGGCCTCGTCTTGCTGAACGAAGGGTCCGAAGTACAGGACTACAGCGACGACGCCTTCGTCGCCGTCGATCAGATCCGCTCAGGATTCCTCATGGGCTTTGCTGTGTTCAGCACCGCAGGAGCCGTCCACATCGGCGACGGGGCCACGCGGCTAGCGTCGCAGAGTGCCGGCATCGACCTCGCCACCGGCACCAACAGCACGCCGGACAACACCGCTGACGGCTTCATCAATGCCAGCTTCAGCCTGAACTTCGATACCGACCTGTTCTCGCTGACGCTCACCCGCGGCGCCACGACGGTCGACGTCTTCAACAACTTCGACATCTCCGGACTGAACCTGGATCCATTCAACGCCCGACTGGCACTGGGCACCCGTAGCGGCGACGCGGCAGCGGCTTTCGATATCGACAACATCAACATCCGCTTCCTGACGGCGCCGACCAATGACGCGCCGGAGCCAGCGACGTTGACGCTGCTCGGCCTCGGGCTGGCCGGCCTGGGCCTGGCCCGCCGGCGCCGCCGCTAGTCCAGCCCGGCGACGAAATCCACCACCGCCGCGACCAGTGCCTCGCGCTGGTCGCGGTGGATGATGTGGCCGCAGTTGTCCAGCACAAGCGGCGTCGCACGCCGGCACCCCTTGGCGATGGCGTCGACCTGAGCCTGGGTGCCGTACTCGTCGTCGGTCCCCTGCACCACCAGCACCGGCACCTCGATGGCCGGCAGATACCCTTCGAGGTTCCAGTCCTCAAAGGAAGGCTCGGTCCAGGTGTCGTGCCAGCCGCGAAAGCAGCCGTCGACGTCCTTGTGATAACGCGCCAATCGCTCGCGCAGGCCGCCGCTTTCGTAGGCCTTGCCCGCCGCCCGGATCGACGCCGTCCCCGAAGGCTCGGTGAACACGTGCGCCGCCAGGCTGACCACGCCCCGCAACCCCTCCGCCGGCGTGCCCCCCGCGTGGATCAGGGCGATAGAGCCACCGTCGGAGTGGCCGATCAGCACGTAGTCGTCGATGTCCAGCGCCGTCAGCAGCGCCGGCAGCACGTCGATCGCCTCGTCGTGCATGTAGCTGCGCGGCCACGGCGCCGGCCGCGGATCAGAGGCGCCATAGCCGTAGCGCGAGTAGACCAGCACCGCGCGCCCCGTCCGCCGCGCAAGCTCGTCCGGCAGATCGCGCCAGAGTTCGGCGCAGGCCAAGCCCTCGTGCAGCATCACCAGCGTCGGCTGAGCCCCCTCGATACGCCGATACTCGACGCCGCCCCGGGCCAGTTCGATCCGCTCCATTCGCCCCTCTCACACCAAGCACATGCGTTATAGTGCAGAAAAATGACCCGCGGCCAGATTTTCGAATTATAATGCATTCATGAGCCCGCGCCGCCACACCGACGACACCGACGCCTATCTAACCCGGATCGGCGAGCGAGTCCGCGCCGCGCGCGCCCGACGCGGTATGACGCGGCGCGCGCTTGCCGGCGAGTCCGGCGTCTCGGAGCGCTACCTGGCGCAACTGGAGACGGGCGCCGGCAATGGCTCCATCGTGCTGCTGCGTCAGGTCGCCAACGCCATGCACCTGCCCTTGCACGATCTGGTCCGAGACGGCGACGACCCGCCGGTGGAACTCACTTTGTTGACCGAACGGCTTGCCCGCCTCGATCCCGCCGAGTTGGAGGCCGTGCACGGCT
>CAZVLI010000714.1:0-2727 GCA_964627965.1 uncultured Rhodospirillales bacterium | reverse complement strand
ATCGCATTCACGCGGAGCCGACCACCTTCGGTCTGCAGCTGGCGCAGGCCTATGCCGAGTTCGACCGCACCCGCGGCCGGCTGGCCGCCGCGCGCGAGGAGATCGCGACCTGCGCCATTTCCGGCTCGGTCGGCAGCTTCGCCAACGTCGACCCGTCGGTGGAGGCGCACGTCGCCGAGAAGATGGGCCTGGGTATCGAGCCGATCTCGACCCAGGTGATCCCGCGCGACCGGCACGCCGCCTTTTTCGCGACGCTGGGCGTGATCGCGTCGTCGATGGAGCGGCTGGCGACGGAAGTGCGCCACCTGCAGCGCACCGAGGTGCTGGAGGCGGAGGAGGAGTTCACTGCCGGCCAAAAAGGTTCCTCCTCGATGCCGCACAAGCGCAACCCGGTGCTGACCGAGACCCTGACCGGCCTGGCGCAGACGGGGCGCGGCAACGGCAGCGCGGCTGGTGCGCGGCACGGTCACGCCGGCGATGGAAAACGTGGCGCTATGGCACGAGCGCGACATCTCGCACTCGTCGGTGGAGCGCGGCATCGGGCCGGACGCGACGGTGACGCTGGACTTCGCGCTGGCGCGGCTGACCCGGGTGATGGACAAGCTCGTCGTCTACCCGGAGAACATGGAAGCCAACCTGAACAAGCTCGGCGGCCTGATCCACTCGCAGCGGGTGCTGATCGCGCTGGCCCAGGCCGGCCTGTCCCGCGAGGACGCCTACCGCATCGTGCAGGGTCACGCGATGAAGGTGTGGCGCGAGGGCGGCCAGCTTCTCGACCGGCTGCAGGGCGACGCGGAAGTCACCGCCAAGCTGTCGAAGGAACAGCTCGCCGACCTGTTCGACCTCGGCTACCACACCAAGCACGTCGACACGATCTTCGCCCGAGTCTTCGGCGACGACGCGGTTCGCGCGGCGGCGGAGTAGCGCACGCCCGGTCCGATTGCAGGGCCGAGGCGACGACACCGGCCGCCGGCGCCAAGACGCCGACGACCGATGTCGCGGCACGGGTAAGGTGTCGAACGCCCTGCATGAGCTCATCCCCTTCGCACGGAAGAGGACACCGGCGACCCCCGCACCGGATGTGTGAGACACCTACGCCTCACACCCACAGCCAAGCAGGTCGGGGCCGGTAACGTCTTGATCGAGATCAAGCACGGCAAAATGGCCCGTGCCGGTCACACGCGCTCTCTGGCGAGCGCGTGGCGGACGGCGCCGTCGACGCCGGACCCACTCGCGGCTTTTGCCCGGTAATCGGTTGCGCTAGCGTCGCGGAACGCACAGGGAGAGCCATCATGAAATCAGTCGTCGCCACGCCCGGCGCGCAGGGCAGCCTCACTATCGGCGAAGCACCGGAACCGAACCCGGACTCGAACGAGGCCGTGATCAAGGTCGGTTGCTTCTCGCTGAACCGTGGCGAACTGCGCCGCGCCGAAGCGGCGGCGGCCGGCACGCAGATCGGCTGGGACACGGTCGGTACGATCGAGACCCCGGCGCGCGACGGCTCCGGCCCGAAGGCCGGAACCCGCGTCGTCGGCTTCTCGCGCCGGATGCAGGGTTGGGCCGAGAAGGTCGCGATCCCGACCGCCGACATGGCGCCGATCCCCGATGCGGTGAGCGACGCCGACGCCGCCACCTTGCCCGTCGCCGGCCTCACCGCGCTCTACAGCCTGGAGCGCTGCGAGCGGCTGCTGGCCAGCCGGGTACTGATCACCGGCGCCACCGGCGGCGTCGGCTACTTCGCCTGCCAGCTCGCAAAGGCGATGGGCGCGCACGTCTCCGCGCTGGCCCGGCGCGAGGACCAGAGCGCCTTCCTGAAGGACCTCGGCGTCGACGAGGTGATCGTCTCCCCTGACGGCGAAGGTCTCGACCGGCACGGCCTGTTCCGTGCGGTCATCGACGGCGTCGGCGGACCGGTGCTCGGCAAGCTGATCCAGCGCCTCGACGGCAGCGGCCGAGTGATCATCTACGGCGTCAGCGCCGGCCCGGAAACGCCGCTTGCCGTGCGCGACCTGTTCATCGCCGACGGCCGCGTGGAGGGGCTGTTCCTGTATCGCGAGACCGACCGCGAAGCCGCGTCGAAGGGGCTGGCACGGCTCATGTCGCTGCTCGCCGACGGACGGCTGAAAACGCACGTCGACATCGACGACAGCTGGGAGACGATCGGCGCCACCGCGGCCAAGCTGATCGACCGCAGCTTCCCCGGCAAGGCGGTGCTCAGGCTCTGAGCCGGGTTCGCCTTGCCACCGCGACGCGACCTAGATCACCGGGCGTTGCGGTTATGTTGCACCGCCATATCTGATTTAGAATCCCGGAATATCACGAAAAACCCACTCGACCTTGGAGTGATTCCAGTATAAATGCTGCATCTGCGAACATGTACCTCACGCGTATCGCAAGTTCGTCGACAACGGAGGTCCAAATGCGGCATTTCTGGCAGTACCTGGGCATGACGGCCGTGCTCCTGGGCATGACCGGCGCGGCGGAAGGCGGCGCCATCGTGCATCGCGACGCGCTGCCAGCCAGTTCCGAGACGGCGATCGCTGCGGACGCCGTCGCCATCGATATGGAGCTGACGCCAGTGAACCTGGATCTGGATGCGATTATCCAGGCCCCGCCGATTGCGGGTGGCTCGGCCGACGGGGCGCCGCAGATGGTGTTCCTGGAAGAGCAACTGCTGCAACGCTGGCGCACGGCTGACGAAGTGACCGACGACGTGCCGGAGGACCC
>CAZVLI010000713.1:0-2730 GCA_964627965.1 uncultured Rhodospirillales bacterium | reverse complement strand
AGTGCGCCAGCATCGCCAGCAGCAGCAGCGCGATGATGTTGGTGATCTTGATCATCGGGTTCACGGCCGGGCCGGAGGTGTCCTTGTAGGGGTCACCCACGGTATCGCCGGTCACCGCGGCCTTGTGCGCCTCGGAGCCCTTGCCGCCGTGATTGCCGTCCTCGATGTACTTCTTGGCGTTGTCCCAGGCACCGCCGCCGACCGTCATCGAGATGGCGACGTAAAGGCCCGTGGCGATCACGCCCAGCAGCATCGCGCCGACGGCGGCGAAGGCCGCGCCCTTGCCCGCGATCCAGAACATCACGAAGTACAGCACGATCGGCGCCAGGACCGGCAGCAGCGACGGCACGATCATCTCCTTGATCGCCGCCTTGGTAAGAAGGTCCACGGTGCGGCCGTAGTCCGGCCGCGTGGTGCCCTCCATGATGCCCTTGGTCTCGCGGAACTGGCGACGGACCTCTTCCACCACCGAGCCGGCGGCGCGGCCGACCGCGGTCATGCTCATCGCGCCGAACAGGAACGGCAGCAGGCCGCCGAAGATCAGGCCGACCACGACGTACGGGTTCGACAGCCCGAAGTCGATGGTGACGTCCTTGAAGTACGGGAACATCTCGGTGTTCGCCGCGAAGTACTCCAGGTCCGCCGTGTAGGCCGCGAACAGCACCAGCGCACCCAGGCCGGCCGAGCCGATGGCGTAGCCCTTGGTGACTGCCTTGGTGGTGTTGCCGACGGCGTCCAGCTTGTCGGTGATCTCGCGCACCGAGTCTTCCAGCTCGGCCATCTCCGCGATGCCGCCGGCGTTGTCGGTGACCGGACCGTAGGCGTCCAGCGCCACCACCATGCCGGCCAGTGCCAGCATTGCGGTGACCGCGATGGCGATGCCGAACAGGCCCGCCAGGCCATAGGTGACGATGATGCCGGCGATGATGATCAGCGCCGGGATCGCGGTCGATTCCATGCCCACCGCCAGGCCGGCGATGATGTTGGTCGCGTGGCCGGTGTTGGAGGCCTCCGCCACACGCTTCACCGGACGGTACTCGGTCGAGGTGTAGTACTCGGTCACCACGACCAGCAGGCCGGTCACCACCAGGCCGACGATGGCGCACCAGAACAGGTCCATGCCGGTGTAGTCGGTGCCGGCGATTTCGCCGGTGCCGATGATCCACGAGGTCAGCGGCCAGAAGGCAATCGCCGACAGCACCGCGGTGACGATGAAGCCCTTGTACAGCGCGCCCATGATGTTCTGCGAGCCGCCCAGGCGGACGAAGAAGGTACCGACCACCGAGGTGACGATGCAGGCACCGCCGATCACCAGCGGGTAGGCCATCAGTTCGCTGGCCAGCTCCGGGTTACCGACGAAGTTGATCGACGCCAGCACCATGGTGGCGACGATGGAGACGACGTAGGTCTCGAACAGGTCGGCCGCCATGCCGGCGCAGTCGCCGACGTTGTCGCCCACGTTGTCGGCGATCACCGCCGGGTTGCGCGGGTCGTCCTCGGGGATACCGGCCTCGACCTTACCGACCAGATCGGCGCCGACGTCCGCACCCTTGGTGAAGATGCCGCCACCGAGACGGGCGAAGATCGAGATCAGCGAGGCACCGAAGCCCAGTGCCACCAGCGGGTCGATCACGTCGCGACCTTCGGCCCCCGTGCCCAGCAGGACGGCGTAGTAGATCGTCACCGCCAGCAGCGCCAGGCCGACCACCAGCATGCCGGTGATCGCGCCCGACTTGAACGCCACCGACAGGCCCTGCTCCAGGCCCTGCCGCGAGGCCTCGGTAGTGCGCACGTTGGCGCGGACCGAGACGTTCATGCCGATGTAGCCGGCGGCGCCGGACAGGATCGCGCCGACCGCGAAGCCGCCGGCGACGACAAAGTCGAGCAGCAGGCCCAGAATCACGAACACCACCACGCCGACGATGCCGATGGTGGTGTACTGCCGGTTGAGGTAGGCGCGGGCGCCTTCCTGCACCGCCCCGGCGATTTCCTGCATGCGTTCGTTGCCGGCACTGGCCGCCATCACCGAACGATAGGCCCAGACGCCGTAGGCGAGCGCGATGACGCCGCATACGATCGCAAATACCAGAGCGGGTGCCATGGTCAGTTCCTCTTTGGGTAAACGGGGTTGACGGCGCGCAGATGCGCGGCCCCCAGCCGAAAAAGCGCGCGGAAAATGCCAAAAGTGTTGCGATAAAGCAACCGGCGATTGCCCAACCGGCTCAAGCGGGCTTTCGCGCGTGCCGCCGGTTCCAGGCCATCGCCCCGATCACCACCGCGACGACGACGATGAACGGCCCGGCGATCACGTTCACGGTTTCCCAGCCGTACTGGTTCAACAGGACGCCGGATAGCGCCGAAGCCGACGCCGTGGTGCCGAAGACCAGCAGGTCGTGCGCCGCCTGCGTCTTGGCCCGTTCCGAGGGCGTATAGGCATCGGTCAGCAGGGTCGAGCCGCCGATGAAAAGGAAGTTCCATCCGACGCCGACCAGCACCAGGCCGACCCAGAAATTGGCCATGTCGATGCCGGTGAGCGTGAAGCCCAGCGCCACCGCCAGCGCCAACACGCCGGCGCCCATCACGCGCGGCAGGCCGAACTTGGTGATCAAATGACCGGTGAAGAACGACGGCCCGAACATGCCGAGCACGTGCCATTGGATCACCGTGCCCGCGTCAGTGTCCTGAAAACCGCAGGAAATCATCGCCAGCGGGGTCGCCGTCATGATCAGG
>CAZVLI010000712.1:0-2731 GCA_964627965.1 uncultured Rhodospirillales bacterium | reverse complement strand
ACGAGCAGGAAAATGCCCATCAACAGACCCGGCACCACGCCGGCCAGGAACAGCTGGCCGATGGAGACGCCGGCGAAAAGGCCGTAGACCACCAGCGGGATCGACGGCGGGATCACCGGCCCGATGGTGGCCGAGGCGGCGGTCACGGCCGCCGCATAGCCCGGGGCGTAGCCGGCGCGCTTCATCGCCGGCACCAGTACCGAGCCGATCGCCGAGGCGTCGGCCACGGCGGAGCCGCTGACCCCGGCAAAGACCATCGAGGCCAGCACGTTCACATGGCTGAGGCCGCCGCGGATGTGGCCGACCATGGCCGAGGCGAGACGCAGCAGTCGGCGGCTGATGCCGCCGGCATTCATCACCTCGCCGGCCAGGAAGAAGAAGGCGATGGCGGCGTAGTTGTAGCTGTCGATGCCCTGCATGAAGGACTGACCGACGACCATCGCCGGCAGCTTCGGCTGGAAGGCCAGGCCATAGGCGGCGACGGCAGCAGCCATGGCGAAGAAGATCGGCGCGCCGAGCACCATGCCCACGAGCATGGTGCCGAACAGGACGGCGAGCTCAAGCAGCATCGGGATCTGCGGTCAGCAGTCTGGCCAGCTCCAGCGCGGCGGCGATGGCCAGGCCGCAGGCGCCAGCCAGGACGGGGTAGTATTTGATCCGCGCGTCAATCTCGAGTGCGCCGAGCTCGATGCCGGCAAAGGCGTTCAGGGTCTGCCAGGTCACGACCACAAGTGCCACCGCGCCGGCGCAGGCGAGCGCGTTGATCGCCAGGTCGAGACGCTTGCGCCAGCGGCCCCACACCGCCACCGGCACGATGTCGGCTGTCAGATGCGCGCGATTGAGCCAGAGATGAACGGCGCCGAGCCAGGTCATCCAGGCCAGCGCCATCACCGACACCTCCTCGACCCACAGGATCGAGGCGGCAAACAGGTAGCGCAGCACCACCTGCGCGAAGGCCAGGCCCAGGATCGCCAGCAGGCAGAGCCCGACTGCCGGCCCGAGCAGCCGGCTCAGCGTGTCGCGCAGGCAGGCGACCACGCCGACGCTATTGCATCCCGTTGATCTTGTCGTAGAGGCCGGCCGGCCAGGCCTTGCCGTCCATGCCGTCGACCACGGGGCGCGAAGCGGCGCGGAAGGCGTCCCTGTCGGCCTCGACGATCTCCACGCCCTTGGCCTTGGCAGCGGCGAAGGCGTCGGCCAGTTCCTTGTCGTAGGCGGCCAGCGCCTCGGCATCGGCGGCCTTGCCGGCGGCCATCACCCAGCCCTGCTGCTCCGGCGTCAGGGAGGCCCACTTGGCGCCGCTGATCCACAGGCCCATGCCGGAATGCAGGTAGTCGATGGTGGAGAAGTAGTCCTGCACCTCGGTGTAGCCGGCGGCGACGACATCGACGATGCCGTTGTCCTGGCCGTCGACCAGGCCGGTCTGCAATGCGGTGTAAAGCTCGGAGGCCTTGATCGGCGTCGGGTTGGCGCCCCACACCTCGAAGGTCTTGGTGATCGCCGGCACCAGCGGCGTGCGGATCTTCATGCCCTTCAAGTCGGCCGGCGTGCGCACCGCCTTGCCCTTGGTCGACAGCGCGCGCGGACTGCGGTCGCCGACGTAGCTCACGAACTTGAAGCCGATCTTGTCTTCCGCTTCGCCCATCATCCCTGCGAAAGTGTCGGAGGCAATGAAGCTGCGCCAGTGTGCCTGATCGCGGAACAGATAGGGCGCGAAGATGATGAAGAAGTGCCGCGCCTCCTTGATCGCGAGGACGGCGCCGATGTCGATGAGATGCATGTCCAGCGTGCCGGCACGGAGCTGCGCCCACAGTTCCGGCAGGCTGCCAAGCGCGCCGCCGGGCACGATGTCGACCGCCATCTTGCCGCCGGAGAGCTCGCCTAGGTGCTTGTTGAAGCGCTCCGCCGCGGTCTGGAACGAACTGGTGGGCGGCGCGACGTGCGCCAGCTTCAACGTCACATCGGCGGCCCGCGCCGCCATCGTGTTCATCGCCACCGCCGCGCCGAGCGCGAGCATAAGTCCGAGTTTCCGCATCAGGTGCCCTCCGAGCTTGACAGGATGTGCCTCCAGTTCGTAACGAACGTTACTAACAAATACGATGCTGTCAACGGAGATTGCCATGCCGTCCCCCGCCAAGCGCCCGGCCGCGCGTCGCAACCGGCCAACACCGCCGCGTCTGTACGACTCGATGGCGGCGTCGTGGGAGAGCGCCGGGCAACCCGGGTTCCAGCACAAGATGGTCTACGGCGACCGCGCCGCGGGCCGCTTTCTGGGACTTATCCGGATGGACCCGATGATGCGATCCGGCCTGCATCAGCACCAGGGCGTGGCCACGAGCTACTTCCTGGCCGGGACGATCACCGACTACGGCTGCACGATCCAGCAGGGACAGGCCGGCATCAACCTGGCGGGCGATACGCACGACGCGATCACCTATGACGGCTGCCTGCTGGCGGCGCGGTTGGAGGGGCCGGTGATCTACGTCGAGGCGGAACAGACGCACGAACTGCATCTCGGCGCGAAGCAGGCGCCGCTGCCGAACCTCAACCCCGAACGGCGCCCGGACATCAACATCACCGTCAACGACCTGCAGGAAGTGCCGACCAGCCTGGCCGGGGTCAGTCGGGCGACGATCTTCGACTACGCGGGCACGCCGGACGACAGGCGTTGGGTGTCGCTGCGACTGCAGCCCGGTGCCAGCCTGCCGGCGCACATCGCCAACGGACCGCT
>CAZVLI010000711.1:0-2737 GCA_964627965.1 uncultured Rhodospirillales bacterium | reverse complement strand
GGAACGAACGCGCGAGGCCAAGACGGGAGCGCGGCGCCGGCCCAAGGCCGGTGATGTCGCGGCCGCGGAAACTGATCGTGCCGCTGTCGGGTCGGAGGTTGCCCGCCAGCTGTGCGATCAGCGTGGTCTTGCCGGCACCGTTGGGGCCGATCACCGCGTGCAGTTCGCCTTCGGTGAGATCGAGCGACAGCGAGTCGGTGGCGACCAGGCCGCCATAGCGCTTCACCAGCGCTTCGACCCTGAGAATGGGGTCAGCCATCGCGGCCACCGAAGCGGCTGGCGAGCCGTCCGCCGATGCCGTAGATGCCGCCGCGTCCGAACAGCACGATCAGGATCAGGATCGGCCCGAACACGATGCCCCAGAAGTCGCCGTAGCCCGGCGCCACCAGTTCGATCGCATTCGGCAGATACTCTTCAAGCAGCAGGAAGGCGGTGGCGCCAAGGATCGGGCCGAGCAGCGTGGCCATGCCGCCCAGCACCACCATGATGATGAGCTCGCCGGAGCGGGTCCAGTGCATGTAGTCCGGGCTGGCGAACTCGTTCCAGTTGGCGAACAGGGCGCCGGCGATGCCGCAGATCACGCCGGCGATGACGAAGCAGGCAAGCCGGTAGAGGTAGGTCTGGTAGCCGATGGCCTGCATGCGCGCGGCGTTCGATCGCGTCCCGCGCACCACCAGGCCGAAACGCGAGTCCACCAGCCGCCGGCAGATTACGAACGCGACCACGAGGACCGCGAACACCAGGTAGTAGAACTGGTCGCTGTCGTAGAGGTTCAGGCCGAAGCCGAAGTCGGAGCGCACCGACGGCAGCCCGTCATCGCCGCCATAGGCTTCCAGGCTGACGCCGAGGAAGAACAGCATTTGCGCGAAGGCCAGCGTGATCATGATGAAGTAGACGCCGGTGGTGCGTAGACACACCGCGCCGATCAGCGCCGCGACACCGGCGCAGACCGCGATGGCGGTGGCGAACTGCACCCACCCGTTCTCGACCCCGTGATAGGCCAGGATGCCGACGCAGTAGGCGCCGACGCCGATATAGGCGGCGTGCCCGAAGCTGACCATGCCGCCGAAGCCGAGGATCAGGTCCAGGCTCAGCGCGGCGATGGCGAAGATCATGATGCGGCTGGCCATGTCGACGTAGAACGGCTGGTCGAGCCAGTTCATGATCGACGGCACCGCCGCGAAGCACGCCAGCACAACGATCTCGACGACGATCCGCGGGCTCAAGCTCATGGCCGTGCCCAGCAGGACACGGCCTGCTTCTTAGTATGAGCGCTTGCCGATGCGACCCCGGAGGGGTCGCCGGCGCGCCGCCGAAGGCGGCCGACCGCTCGGCAAGGTTGCGCGCTCATCCGGTACGCGCCGGGAACAGGCCCTGCGGGCGGAAGAACAGCACTGCGGCCATCAGGATGTAGATCGCCATCGAAGCCAGCGCCGGGCCGACGCCGTCGGCCGTCGCCGGATCGACCACCGTGCGCAGGATCGCAGGCAAAAAGGCTCTGCCCATCGTGTCGACCAGCCCGACCAGGGCGCTGGCGATCAGGGCGCCACGGATGGAACCGATGCCGCCGATGATGATGACGACGAAGGCGTTGATCAGCACCGGCTCGCCCATGCCGGGCTGCACGTTGGTGATCGGCCCGGTCATCATGCCGGCGAGACCGGCGAAGGCGGCGCCGAGGCCGAACACCAGCGTGAACAGCCACTTGATGTCGACGCCAAGCGCGCCGACCATCTCGCGGTTGCTGGCGCCGGCACGGATGCGCATG
Organism: uncultured Rhodospirillales bacterium; assembly: GCA_964627965.1. Classification (GTDB taxonomy): domain Bacteria; phylum Pseudomonadota; class Alphaproteobacteria; genus JAVKFY01. The sequence goes on along the minus strand of CAZVLI010000711.1, from coordinate 969 downwards.
CCCAGGCGTGTCTTCGATACGATCACGTAGAGCAGCGCCGCCACCGCCAAGCCGACGACGATGATCGCCAGCCGATAGGTCGGGTAGGGGGCGCCAGGCAGGATCTCCACCTGGCCCTTAAGGATGTCGGGCAGGCCGGCGAAGATCGGCGCGCGGCCCCACACCAGGCTGACGAACTCGTTGAAAAACAGGATCAGGCCGAATGTCGCCAGGACCTGGTCCAGGTGGTCGCGAGCGTAGAGCGTGCGCAGCACCACCACTTCGACCGCCATGCCGACCAGCGCCGTGGCCGGGATCGCCAGCAGCACGCCGATCCAGAACGAGTCGGTCCAGCCGATGAAGGTGACGGCGATGTAGGCGCCGATCATGAACAGCGAACCGTGCGCCAGGTTCACCAGGTCCATGATGCCGAAGACCAGCGTCAGGCCGGCCGCCATCAGGAACAGCATCACGCCGAGCTGCAGCCCGTTGAAGGTCTGCTCGATCAGCAGCAGCCAGTCCATTTCCGTCCTCGTCGGCTAACGAAAAGGGGGCGCAGCTCCGGCGCCCCCTGGTCGCGATGGTGCGCCCGCGGGCTCACCACTTCATCGGACAGTCCTTGGCGTAGCTGTCGCCGTGGTTCTCGAACACCGTGTTGACGATCTTCGTCGTGAAGCCGTCGCCTTCCTTCACCACCTTGCGCAGGTAGAAGTTCTGGATCGGGAAGTGGTTGTTGTTGAACTTGATGCTGCCGCGGGTGTTCGGGAAGTCGCCCGAGCGCATCGCCGCGCGCAGGGCATCACGGTCGGTGACGTTGCCCACCTTGCGCACCGCGGCGTCCAGGAACATCGCCGTATCGTAGGCCTGGGCGGCGTAGAAGGACGGCGTGTAGCCATACTTGGCCCGGAAGTCGGCGACGAACTTCTTGTTCACCGCGTTGTCCATGTCCGGGCTCCAGGTCTGGGTGCCCAGCACGTCCAGCGCCGCCTC
>CAZVLI010000710.1:0-2752 GCA_964627965.1 uncultured Rhodospirillales bacterium | reverse complement strand
TCCGATGATGGCGTTGTGGTCGAAGGTGTTGTAGTCGTAGTGGCCGGCCCAGGAGCGCGCCAGCTTGATCGCCTGGAAGGCCGGGATGCGCCCGGCGATGATCGGCCAGATCACCTCGTCGAAGCGGGCGTCCTCCGGCTCGAAATCGGTCGGGTCGGCATCGACGTCGTCGGCCTCGTCGGGGCCCAGGATCGCCATGTACTGGCCGCCCTCGGGCCGCATGCCGGTGCCGGAGATGTCGAAAACGAGCGGCATGTTCTGCGGCCCCTCGCGGCAGTCGAAGGCGTAGCTCATGCGCTTGCGCGGCGTGACCGGCAGCGGGATGCCGGCGAGCGCCGCGACCTGTCCGCCCGCCGGTCCGGCGGCGTTCACCACGTGGCCGGCGGCGATGCGTTCGCCGGAGGCAAGGGTGACGCCGGTCGCCTTGTCGCCGGCGATGTCGATGCCGACGACGCGGTCATGAACATAGCGCGCGCCCTGCGCCCGGGCCTTGCGACGAAAGGCCTGTAGCAGCGAGTAGGGGTCGATCCAGCCTTCGTGCCGGCGCCCGAAGGCACCGCCGGCCAGATCGTCGGCATGCAGCCAGCCGAACCGATCCTTCAGTGGCCCTTGCGGCAGCAGTTCGATATCGGCGCCGAGACTGTTCTGCAGTTCGACGTTGGCGCCGAGTTGCTCCCAGCCGGCGTCGGTGGCGAGGACCAGGTAGCCCTGCTCACGGAAGCTGAAGGCCGGCTTGTCGCCGTCGACCTCCAACAGGTCCGGGGCCGCGCGTACGAAGTCGACGCCGAATCGCCCGATCTGGATGTTCTCCGGGGTGGAGAACTGCTGGCGCAGGCCACCCCAGGAGCGCGCGGTCGCGGTGTAGGCGTAGCTCGGGTCGGGCTCGACCACCACGACGTCGCCGTCGAAGGTGGGGTCGGCGGTCAGGAAGTAGGCTGCGGCGCTGCCCATCACCGCGCCGCCGATGATGACGACGTCGGCCATCAGTCGACGTAACGGACTTTGGGCGAGTCCAGCAGCGCCGCGAGGTAATCGGGCTGCTTCATGCCTTCCTGCATCACCCGCTTCTCGGTCGCGGCCTCGGCCTTGCGCACTTCGGCGAGCCGGGCGCGTGTCTCGGTCAGGATGGCCTGCGGCACCACGACGATGCCGTCTGCGTCGCCGACGATCAGGTCGCCGGGCGCCACGGCGACGCCGCCGACGACGACGTCCAGGCCGACCGTGCCGGGGCCGCTGCGCGCCGGCGAATTCGGCGTCACGGCCGTGCAGAAGACCGGCAGGCCGACCGCCCGGATGCCGGGCAGGTCGCGCACCGCGCCGTCGGTGACCAGACCGGTCGCGCCGTTGTTCTTGGCCATGCCCAGTACCAGGTCGCCGCTGACGGCCGAGCCGGTGAAGTTGTCGGTGGCGCAGACGATGACGTCGCCGGGCTGGATGAAGGCAAGCGCCGCCGCAAGACCCAGATTGTCGTCCGGTCCGGTCCAGCAGGTCAGCGCCGGCCCGCAGATCGCCGGCGTCTTGCCGGCGCCGTCGGTCAGCGGCTTGATCGTGTGGTGCATGGCGCCGCGGCCGCCCAGCGCGTCGACGACGTTGCCGGTCAGGATGTCGGTGAAAGCGGCGATGTCGTCGGCCGAGGGCCGCTGCCAGTCGCGGCGGACGGTGAGTGTGGCGTGTTCGTCGAGCATGGCGGGCCTCCCAGTGGCCGGATCGGGTTCTGTTTACTTGTCGAAGTCGCGGCGCAGGAACAACGTCGGCAGGTCGGCCGGATCGCCGGAGACGACGTTGCCTTCCACGGTGGTGCGCGGGTCGAGGACGGTGACCAGGCAGCGTACGCCGGTACCGGTGCAACGCGCGCGGTCGGCCACGACCATCAGGTTGCCACGCACCAGCAGCTTGGTGTTGGGCTGAAGGTTGCCGACCAGCACCGTGTTGGAGCGCAGCGACAGCGCGGCGTTGTCTCGAACCACCATGCCGACCGGGGCGCTGGTGCTGTCGGCCGAGGCGCCGATGTTGACGAACTGGCTGTTCCGGGCGTCGTGGTTCTTCAGCATGTAGTTCTCGGCCACGAGGCACGGCGGCTGTCCGTCGGGCGTGTCCATGCGGCAGGCTTCGGTGGCGGTGTCGATCATGCGCGAGGCCACGGCATTCGGTTCGTCGATGAACATGTTGCCGACGGCATAGGTGTCGCCGTGCACGCTGATGTGGTTGCCGCCCTGCAGTATCTTGCCGAAGAAGCTGTCCATCACGACGGTCAGGCAGCGGGTTCGGCATTCGCTGGCGATGTGGTGCGTGCGCGTGGGCAGGCCATAGCCGTTGTCGCGGAACACGCTGTCGACGATGTAGACCGTGCCCTTAAACAGGCTGCTGACCACGATGCCGCTGTCGTTGTTGGTCATGACCACGTTCTTGAACATGATCTCGCCGGAGCCGCCGACGTGCACCGGCGTGCCGTTGCCCGCGACATGATTGCCGCGAAACTCCAGCCCTTCGATCCACAGGTTGGTGGCCGTGTCCTGGCCGAGCCAGGGGAAGGCGCCGAGGCGCCGCTGCGACTTGCCGGCGGCGTCGAGGATCGGCAGGCGCCCGTTCGGGCAGGGCACGCCTTCAAGAACGAGCCCGGAGGCGCCGGAGATATCGACGGCATCGCCCTGGTAGTGACCGCAGTGAACGACGACGCGGATGTCGTCCTTGTCGATGCCGGCAAGCGCGGTGGCGACCGACTCGAAGCAGTTCGGTTGCTCGTCGTTGAGGC
>CAZVLI010000709.1:0-2762 GCA_964627965.1 uncultured Rhodospirillales bacterium | reverse complement strand
AGCTCGACGCCGCGACCGGCGCGATGGCCAAGCTGACCACCACCGACCTGCAGGTGAGGGTCTTGGACGAGTGCCTGCAGCTGTTCGGCGGCTATGGCTTCATGTGGGAATACCCGATCACCCGCGCCTACGCGGATTCCCGGGTGCAACGCATCTACGCCGGCACCAACGAGACCATGAAGGAGATCATCGCCCGCACGCTGTAAGCTGGCGGGACGATCGGACAGGAAGGACCGAGGGACATGCCTGACGCATTCATCTATGACGCGGTGCGCACGCCGCGCGGCAAGGGGCGGGCCAGCGGCGCGCTGCATTCCGTCACCCCGATCGAGCTCGCGACCACCGCCCTGAAGGCGGTGCGCGACCGCAACGAGCTTGATACCGCGCAGGTCGATGACGTGGTGCTCGGCTGCGTCATGCCGATCGGCGAGCAGGGCGCCGACATCGCCCGCGTCGCCGCGATTAACGCCGACTATGCCGAGACCGTCGCCGGCGTGCAGATCAACCGCTTCTGCGCCTCCGGTCTGGAGGCCTGCAACATGGCCGCCGGCCAGGTCATGTCCGGCCAGTCCGACATGACCATCGGCGGCGGCGTGGAGAGCATGAGCCGCGTGCCGATGGGCTCTGACGGCGGCGCCTGGGCCAGCGACCCGGCGGTCGCCTTCCACAGCTACTTCGTCCCGCAGGGCATCTCCGCCGATCTGGTGGCGACCAAGTACGGCTACAGCCGCGACGACGTCGACAGCTACGCCGTGGAGAGCCAGAAGCGCGCCAAGGCGGCCTGGGACGACGGCCGGTTCACGAATTCGATCATCCCGGTCGCCGACATGAACGGCATCACCGTGCTCGACCACGACGAGCTGATGCGGCCGGAGACCACGATGCAGTCGCTGGCCTCGCTCGACGCGTCATTCACCTCACTGGGCGAGCAGTACGGTTTCGACAGCGTCGCCGTGCAGCGTTACCCGGAGGTGGAGCGCATCAAGCACGTGCACCATGCCGGCAACTCGTCCGGCATCGTCGACGGCGCCGCCGCCGTGCTGATCGGCAACGAGGAAGCCGGCAAGGTCGCCGGCCTGAAGCCGCGCGCCCGCATCCGCTCCTTCGCCTCGATCGGCTCGGAGCCGACCATCATGCTGACCGGCCCGTCCTTCTCGGCCGAGAAGGCGCTGAAGCGCGCTGGCATGACGCCCGCCGATATCGACCTGTGGGAGCTGAACGAGGCCTTCGCCGCCGTCGTCCTGCGCTTCATGGAGGCGCTCGACATCGACCACAACGACATCAACGTGAACGGCGGCGCCATCGCCATGGGCCACCCGCTGGGCGCGACCGGCGCGATGATCCTGGGCACCGTGCTCGACGAGCTGGAGCGGCGCGACAAGCAGACCGCGCTGATCACGCTCTGCGTCGGCGCCGGCATGGGCACCGCGACGATCATCGAGCGGGTCTAGCCCCAAACCGTCATTCCCGCGCAGGCGGGAATCCAGGCGGAGTCGAAGCTCGCGATGACATCGCGCGCCATCCCTGGATGCCCGCCTGCGCGGGCATGACGAACACAAAGGACAGGGACACATGATCGACTACGAGGTCGACGGCGGTATCGCCACCATCACCTGGAACGTCACCAACCGGCCGATGAACGTGATCAACCAGGAGAGCCTGGCCGCGTTCGATGCCGCTGTGGACAAGGCCTTCGCCGACGACGCCGTAACCGGCGTGATCGTCGCCTCGGCAAGACCGGCCTTCCACGTCGGCGCCGACCTGGAGATCTTCCAGGGCTTCGGCGGCGACAAGCAGGCCATGAACGACTTCATCACCGGCCTGCACGCGCGCTTCCGCCACATCGAGACCGGCGGCAAGCCGTTCGCGGCAGCGATCAACGGCCACTGCCTCGGCGGCGGGCTGGAGATCGCGCTGGCCTGCCACTACCGCGTCGCCAGCGACAACCCGAAGACCAAGATCGGCCTGCCGGAAGCCAAAGTCGGCCTGCTGCCCGGCGCCGGCGGCACCGTCCGCCTGCCGCGCATGCTGGGCGCGCAGAAGGCGCTGCCGCTGCTGCTGGAAGGCAAGGAACTGAGCCCGCAGGCCGCCGCCGAGATGGGCATCGTCGACAAGGTCGTCCCGGCCGACGACCTGCTCGCCGAGGCGCGCCGCTGGCTGGTCGAGGAGGGCGCCGCCAACACCGTGAAGCCGTGGGACAAGAAGGGCTTCAAGACGCCCGGCGGCGACGTCCGCGCGCCGCACGTGCAGCAGGTCTTCACCATCGGCAACGCCATGCTGCACGCCAAGACCTACGGCAACTACCCGGCCCAGGAGGCGATCATGTCGATCGTCTACGAGGGCCTGCACACCGACATCGACAACGCGCTGAAGATCGAGACCCGCTGGTTCATCGCCACGGCGACGCGACCGGAAGCGGCCAACATGACGCGCTTCTTCTTCTCCATGACCGAGGCCAACAAGCTCGGCCGCCGGCCCAAGGACGCCGCGCCGACGACACTGACCAAGGTCGGCATGCTCGGCGCCGGCATGATGGGCGCCGGCATCGCCTACGTCACCGCCGCCGCCGGCCTCGACGTCGTGCTGCTCGACACCTCGGCGGACGCCGCCGCCAAGGGCAAGGCCTATTCGGAGAAGCTGGTCGCCGGCCGCATCAAGCGCGGCCGGATGAGCCAGGCCGACGGCGACGCGCTGCTGGCCCGCATCCACACCACCACCGACTTCGCCGGCCTCAAAGGCTGCGAACTGGTGATCGAGGCGGT
>CAZVLI010000708.1:0-2764 GCA_964627965.1 uncultured Rhodospirillales bacterium | reverse complement strand
CCCAGCTCGGTGGCTGTTGCCCGCCGAAGACCAGGCAGGTCTCGGCGCGCGGCGGCGACCTCTATTGCCGCATCGCCGGTGACCGGGTGGTGCTGGCCGGCGAGTGCGCCTTCTACATGCAGGGCGAGATCGCGCTGTGAGCAGCACGGTCGCCATGGCGACAACGCCGGAAGATCTGGCGGTGGTGCAGGCGCTGTTCCGCGCCTATGCCGACTCGCTGGGCTTCGATCTCGCATTCCAGGACTTCGAGGCCGAGATGGCCGACTTTCCGGGCAAGTACGCCGCGCCATCGGGCGCGCTGCTGTTGGCACGTCTGGACGGCGAGCCGGTCGGCGCCGTGGGCTTGCGCGACCTCGGCGACGGCGTCTGCGAGATGAAGCGGCTCTACCTGGCGCCGGCGGCGCGCGGCCACGGGGTTGGCGCCGCGCTGGTCGAGCGGCTGATCGAAGCGGCGCGCGCGGCTGGCTACGGCGCGATGCGGCTCGACACGGTGCCGGGCCATCACGACGCGGCCATCGGTCTCTACCGCAAGTTCGGCTTCGTCGACATCGAGCCCTACTGCCACAACCCGATCCCCGGCGCCCGGTTCATGGAGTTGCGGCTGTAGGTGCTGACGTCATTGCAGATGTCGTGAGCCGGCGGCGGCCGCCCGACGTGGATGCCCCGCATGAAGCGGGGCATGACGTACTTGATGACTATTGAAACCTGGTCATGCCCCGGCTTGTCCGGGGTATCCACGTCCAGACGCCGCCTCCTGCGTGGGCAGGCGCACGTCGATGCCAACGCGCTCAGGTCAATGACTTCAGCACAGCGATCAGGCGATCCACCTCTTCATCGGTGTTGTAGTAGTGCAGGCCGACGCGGTTGATCAGCTCCAGGTCGCGGCCCTGCATGTCGAGACGGGTGCTGGTGACGTGCGAGCGCGAGATGTTGATCTTCTCGGCCGCGGCGGCGGCGATGGCCGCGTCTGGCGCGATGCCGTCGAGGCTGAAGCCGACGATACCGCAGCGGCGCTCGCCGAGGTCGTGCACGCGGCCGCCGGGTAGCGCGCGGACCTGTTCGCGGAACCGCTCGGCCAGCGGCGAGACATAAGCCTCGATCTCGCCCAGGCCCCATTCCAGCGCATAGTCGACGGCGACGCCCAGGCCGATCTTGCCGGCGATGTAGTTCTCCCAGTTCTCGAACCGCCGCGCCGTCGGATCCACTTCGTAGCGGTCCGGCGCTGTCCAGCTCGCGCCGTGCAGGTCGAGGATCGGCGGTTCGACCTGCTCCAGGATCGAGCGGCGGGCGTAGAGGAAGCCGGTGCCGCGCGGCCCGCGCAGATACTTGCGCCCGGTCGCCGACAGGAAGTCGCAGCCGATGGCCTCCACGTCGACCGGCATCTGCCCGACCGACTGGCAGGCGTCGAGCAGGTAGGGGATGCCGGCATCGCGCGCGACGTTGCCGATGGCCTCGGCCGGGTTCACCAGCCCGCCATTGGTCGGCACGTGGGTGACGGCGATCAGCTTCACCCGCTCGTCGATCATCTCCGCGAGCCGAGCGACGTCGAGCTGGCCGTGCTCATCGTTGGGCACGACATCGACGGTCACGCCGATGCGCTTCGCCACCTGCAGGAAGGCGATGTAGTTCGACGCGTATTCGCTGATGGCGGTGAGGATGCGGTCGCCCGGCCGGAAGGGCAGGCTCATGAACGCCATCTGCCAGGCGACGGTGGCGTTCTCCATCACCGCCACCTCGTTGCGGTGGCAGTTCAGCATCTCCGCGACGGCATCGTAGGTGCGCTCGACGGCCGGCTCGGCGCGGGCGGCGGCCTCGTAGCCGCCCATCGTCGCTTCCAGGTCGAGGTGCTCCTTCACCGCGTCGAGCACCGGCTCGGGCATCAGTCCGGCGCCGCAGGCCATCAGGTGCGCGACATGGGCGCAGCCCGGCGTTTCCGCGCGGGCGCGGGCGACGTCGATGGCCATGCTCAGAGCACCTTGCGCAGGGCGTCGAGCAGGCGCTCGACATCGGCTTCGTTGTTGTAGAGGTGCGGCGTGACGCGCATCGAATCGCCGCGCACCGAAACGTAGACCTTGTCCTCCGCCAGCTTCGGCAGTAGGCCGTCTGGCACGCCGTCGGGGAAGCGCAGGCCGAGGAAGTGGCCGGCGCGGTAGGCGGAGTCCGATGCGGTGAGGCCGAGGTTGCTGGCCCGCGTCGCGATGGCGTCGGTCATCGCCGACAGCGTGTGCTGGATGTTGTCGACGCCCCATTCGTGGAGCTGCTCCAGCGCCGCCACCGCCTGCGGCAGCAGCGCGAAGTTGGCGACCTCGCCGACGTCGAAGCGTCGGGCGCCGGGCTGGAAGTCCATGCGGTAGTCGACGAGGCGCGCGAAGTCCTCCGAGCCGGCGCGCGCGATCCAGTTGTGCTCCAGCGGCCGGCCGTCCTGATACTCCGGGGCCACGTACATGAAGCCCAGCGAGTAGGGGCCCATCATCCACTTGTAGCCGGCGGCGACGGCGAAGGCGGGCTTGATCTCATCGACATCGAAGGGCAGGGCGCCGATCGACTGGGTCAGATCGAGCACCAGCGCGGCACCGACCTCGCGACAAGCCTTGCCGACCGCGACCAGGTCGATCAGGCCGCCGTCGGTCCAGTGGCAGTGCGGCAGCGCGACGACCGCCGTGCGTTCGTTGATCGCCTCCAGGATCGCCGGGGTCCAGTTGCCGTCCGCCGTGCGCGGCAGGGTCTCCAGCGTCGCGCCGACGTCACCGGCGAGCTGCCTCCA
>CAZVLI010000707.1:0-2767 GCA_964627965.1 uncultured Rhodospirillales bacterium | reverse complement strand
GTCTCGCCGGCAAAGGTGTGGTTGCGGACCAGCCGCTCGATATCGCCGCCGCGCAGCACGGCCTGGCCGATCTTCGCGCCCGGCCCCAGGCCGCAACCGCCGAGCGACAACGTCCCGGCCAGCGCCAGCGCGCCGACGGCCCCGGCCAGGAACGCGTCGGCGCGACGCGCCATGCTCAGCTCTCGCTGGTCACCTGCTGGCGCGCGGTATCCAGCAATTCCGCCATGTGGCGACGGATGCGGTGCTCGGAGATGTCGACCTTCTTGGCCTCGAAGTCGCCGGCGATCTTGCGATAGACGTCCTCGTCGCCGGCTTCCTCGAAGTCCGCGACCACGACGGAGCGGGCATAAGCCTCGGCCTCCGAACCGGCCAGGCCGAGCTGCTCGGCGGCCCACATGCCCAGCAGCTTGTTGCGCCGCGCCATGATCTTGAAGTTGGTCTCCTGATCGTGCGCGTACTTCGCCTCGTAGCTCTTCTCGCGGTCCTTGAAACCGTTGCTCATGCGCCTGCCTGCTCCCGATTCTGCGGCCTCGCGCCGGTGGCGCGGCCAGGGTCTGCCCTTCCGATAGCCTTGTCCGGTGACCCTTGCAACCTCATATATGGTCGCAGCGCTAGCATTTCAGGGCTGAAGCAGGAACACGTGGCCGCCACCCGGCGGCCGTCGTTGTTTCGGCTCACGCCTTGGTCTATGTTCGCGCGCCCACGGTTGGAGCATGAACAGGCCAATGGCCAGGCGCAGGAAAGTCTACGAAGGCAAGGCCAAGATCCTGTTCGAGGGTCCGGAGCCGGGCACGCTCGTCCAGTACTTCAAGGACGACGCCACCGCCTTCAACAACAAGAAGCACGAGATCATCACCGGCAAGGGGGTGCTGAACAACCGCATCTCCGAGTACATCATGACCCGGTTGAGCGAAGTCGGCGTGCCGACGCACTTCGTGCGACGCCTTAACATGCGCGAGCAACTCATTCGCGAAGTTGAGATTATTCCACTTGAGGTCGTGGTCCGAAACATCGCCGCCGGCAGTCTGGCGAGCCGTCTGGGGATCGCCGAGGGCACGGCGCTGCCGCGCTCTATCGTCGAGTACTATTACAAGTCCGACGAGCTCAACGACCCCCTGGTGACCGAGGAGCACATCACCTGCTTCGGCTGGTCGACGCCGCAGGAGCTGGACGAGCTGATGTCGCTGGCGCTGCGCGTCAACGACGTGCTGTACGGCCTGTTCGTCGGCATCGGTATCCGTCTGGTCGACTTCAAGATCGAGTTCGGACGCCTCTACCAGGGCGACGACATGCGCATCGTGCTGGCCGACGAGATCAGTCCGGAGTCCTGCCGGCTGTGGGATGCGCAGAGCAACGAGAAGCTGGACAAGGACCGGTTCCGGCGCGACCTCGGCGGTGTCGCCGAGGCGTACCAGGAGGTGGCGCGGCGCCTGGGCATCCTGCCCGAAGGCGGCCCCCGCGACCTCAAGGGCCCGGCCATCATGCAATAGGTCGCCTGAGTGAAGGCACGCGTACATATCTCTCTGAAATCCGGGGTGCTCGATCCGCAGGGCAAGGCCATCGCCAATGCCCTGGGCTCGCTCGGCTTCGACGGCGTCAACGACGTGCGCCAGGGCAAGCTGATCGAGCTGGAACTCGACGCCACTAACGCCGACGCCGCGCGACAGCAGGTCGCCGACATGTGCGAACGGTTGCTCGCCAACACCGTGATCGAGAACTACGCCATTGAGATTGATGGCTGAGGCGCCTTGCCCGGCCATCGCCGCGAAGGTGGAGGGCGCATGAAAGCCGCCGTCGTCGTGTTTCCCGGTTCCAACTGCGATCGCGATACCGCCGTGGCGCTGCGCCAGGCCGGCGCGGACGTGATCATGGTCTGGCATGCCGACACCGAGTTGCCGAAGGTCGACCTCGTGGTGCTGCCTGGTGGCTTCGCCTACGGCGACTACCTGCGATCCGGCGCCATGGCCGCGGTGACCAAGGTGATGCGGCCGGTGGTCGAACATGCCGAGGCAGGCCGGCTGGTGCTGGGCATCTGCAACGGTTTCCAGGTGCTGACCGAAGCCCGGCTGCTGGACGGGACGATGCTGCAGAACGCCAGCCTCAAGTTCATCTGCCGTGACGTGCACCTGAAGGTCGAGCGCGACGACCTGCCGTTCACGCGCGGCTATGCCAAGGGACAGTCGATCCGCGTGCCGCTGGCCAACCATGACGGTCAGTATTTCGCGGAGGCGGAAACCCTGAACCGGCTGGAGGGCGAAGGCCAGGTGGTGTTCCGCTACACCGAGGGCGAGACCTACGGCCCCTACAACCCGAACGGGTCGGTCAACGATATCGCCGGTGTCTGCAACGCGGCCGGCAACGTACTGGGCCTGATGCCGCATCCGGAGCGCGTTGCCGACGCGCGCCACGGCGGCACCGACGGCAAGGCGCTGTTCACCAGCCTGGTCGACCTGATGGCGAGTGCGGCGTGAACGCCCAAAGCGAAAACATGGCAGGACACAACCAGCCGCCGGTGACGCCGGAGCTGGTCGCCGAGCACGGCATCAACGCGGAGGAGTACGACAAGCTCCTCGAAAGCCTTGGACGCGAGCCGAACCTGACCGAGCTGGGCATCTTCTCGGTGATGTGGTCGGAGCACTGCTCCTACAAGTCCAGCCGCGTGTGGCTGCAGCAGCTGCCGACCGAAGCGCCGTGGGTGATCTGCGGGCCGGGCGAGAATGCCGGCGTGGTCGACATCGGCGAGGGTCTGGCCGCCGTCTTCAAGATG
>CAZVLI010000706.1:0-2769 GCA_964627965.1 uncultured Rhodospirillales bacterium | reverse complement strand
ATGATGCTGCGCGCGGTGAAGTCGAACCAGAACCGCATGAACTACACCGGCCTGCACACGCGGCCCTACACCCTGGCCGCGTTCATCATCTCCGGCATGTATGCCGGGCTGGCCGGCGGGCTGCTGGCGGTCACCGACCCGCTGGCGGGTGCGGAGCGCATGCAGTGGACGGCGTCCGGCGAGGTCGTGCTGATGACCATCCTGGGCGGTGCCGGAACGCTGCTCGGTCCGGTGATCGGCGCCGCGGTGATCAAGTATTTCGAGAACATCTTCTCCGCCTTCAACGAGGGCATCCTGCTGGCGGCCTTCGACTTCCTGCCGGAGGGGCTGCAGCACTTCATGGTCTCGCTGACCTCGCTGTTCGTCGGCGAGGGCTGGCACCTGACGCTTGGCGCGCTGTTCATGATCATCGTGATCTTCCTGCCGGGTGGCCTGATGGAAGGCTTCAATCGGCTGCGCCATTGGTTCGGGACGCGCGGCGGCGGTGGACGCGGGCGCCCGGCCGTCGCCTCGACCCCGGCAACGGCGCAGATCGGCTAGCAGGGCAAGGCCATGAGCATTCTTTCGGTGCAGAACGTCAACAAGCAGTTCGGTGGCTTGCGCGCGCTGAACGAGGTCAACCTGGAGATCGAAGCGTCGACGGTGCACGCCATCATCGGTCCCAACGGCGCCGGCAAGTCGACCTTGCTGAACTGTTTCGTCGGCCGGCTGGAGCCGGACACGGGCACGGTCACCTTCGATGGTCGCTCGCTGCTCGGCCTGAAGCCGCACGAGATCAACCAGACCGGTGTCGCGCGCGTGTTCCAGACGCCGGAGATCTTCGGCGACCTCAGCCTGCTGGAAAACGTCATGATCCCGGCCTTCGCCAAGCGCGACGGTGCCTTCACGTTGAAGGCGTGGCGGGCGGTGCGCGGCGAGGGCGACGTCCGCGACCACGCGATGGGTATGCTGGAGGATGTCGGCCTCGCGGGGAAAGCGCACGATATCGCCGGTCAGCTTAGCCGTGGCGACAAGCGGCGCCTGGAGCTGGCGATGTGCCTGGTACAGGATCCGAAGCTCCTGCTGCTCGACGAGCCGACCGCCGGCATGGCCCGCGCCGATACCAACAACACGATCGAGCTGATGCAGCGTATTGCCAGCCGCGGCGTCACTATGGTGGTGATCGAGCACGACATGCACGTGGTATTCTCGCTGGCGAGCAAGATCACCGTCCTGGCGCAGGGCACCGTGATCGCCGAAGATTTGCCCGATAAGATCAAGGGCGACCCGAAGGTGCAGGAAGCCTACCTCGGGGGAGCCCACCTATGACCGTGAGTGCGCTGCGCATGCTGGAGAGCGAAATGGACAGCCCGGGGCAACCGAGCGATACCGCCGCGGCGACGGGGACCGCCAAGGCCGCAAACGCCGGCCCGGCCTATTTCGCCTGCCAGGACATCCACGCCTATTACGGCGAGAGCTACATCGTGCAGGGTGTCGACTTCGAGGTTCGCGAGGGCGAGATCGTCGCGCTGCTGGGCCGCAATGGCGCCGGCAAGACCTCGACCTTGCGCGCCATCGCCCGCGTCGACGACCCGGCGCTCAGGTCCGGCGAGATCTGGCTCGACAAGCAGCCGTTGCATCAGATGCGCGCGCATCAGGCGGCGCAGGCGGGCATCGGCATGGTCCCCGAGGATCGACGCATCATCCAGGGTCTGACCGTCGAGGAGAACCTGAAGCTGGCGCAGATCGCGCCGCCGGTCGGCTGGTCGATCGAACGCATCTACGAGCTGTTTCCTCGCCTGGGCGAGCGCCGCAAGCAGGAGGGCACGACACTCTCCGGCGGCGAGCAGCAGATGCTGGCCATTGGCCGGACGCTGGCGCGCGACGTGAAGCTGCTGCTGCTCGACGAACCCTATGAAGGCCTGGCGCCGGTGATCGTTCAGGAGATCGAGAAGACCCTGGAGCAGATCAAGTCGCTGGGCATGACCACGGTGATCGTCGAGCAGAACGCCATCGCCGCGCTGCACCTCGCCGACCGTGCCATCATTCTCGACATGGGCAAGGTCGTGTTCGATGGCACCGCCGACGACGTGCTCCACGACGCCGAGCTCAAGCAGCAATACCTGGCGATCTGACCGAGACAACGGGGTCGCGAAAACGCGCCCTCGCCTGACCCGTCCGCGAAGACTCGGATATGTCGGGCGAGGGCGGTTTCGTGTTCCCCTCGCGCTAATAGGCGCAAGGTGCGACACTGCGCGCCGTGGCCCGTGCGGCCGATGAGGTGAGGCAGTGAAGCAAAACTGGCTGTTCATCGCGGTGATCGCCGTGGTCGCGGTGATCCTGTTCTCCTATCTGGGGCGCGGGGTCGGGCCGACGACCGCGACCGCCGACATCTCCTACAGCAACTTCCGCGCGTTGCTGGCCGAAGACAAGGTCGCCGCGGTGCTGTTCCGCGGTGATGACCTGCAGGCACAGCTCGACGCCACGGTCGAGGTGTTGCCCAGCGTGCATGCCGACAAGGTCTCCACGCGCGTTCCGCCCGACGGCCATCCAGCGCTCCTCGCCGAGCTGGAGAAGCGCGACGTCGAGATCAGCGCGTTGCCGGAACAGGAGGGCGGCTGGCTCACGGCGCTGCTGCCCTGGCTGCTGCTGATCGGCGTCTACGTGTTCTTCTGGAGTCGCCTGTCGCGCAACATGCCGGGCGGCGTGGGCGGCGGCTTCGACCGTTTTCTAAAGGGGCGCGCCGGGGTCGAGGACAAGTCGGCCCGCGACGTGACTTTCGACGACGTC
>CAZVLI010000705.1:0-2772 GCA_964627965.1 uncultured Rhodospirillales bacterium | reverse complement strand
GTCTCCGGCGTCGGCATGGCGGCGGCAGGCTTCGGGCCGATCCTGGGCGCCATCGGTCGGCGCATCCCGCCGGAGAAGACCTCGCTGGCTCTGGGCCTGGTGGTCGCCGGCGGGTCGTTCGGCCAGTTCGCCATCGTGCCGTTCGCCTCGGCGATGCAGAGCCTGCTCGGAGATTGGCACATGACCATGACCATCTTGGGCGTGCTGTCGATCGCCATGATCCCGCTGGCGCTGGGACTGCGCGCCGGCAAGCCCATGACCGACAAGCCAAGCGCGGCCGCGACGACGCCGACGCAGTCGGTCGGCGAGGCCTTGCGCGAGGCCTTCGCGGTGCCGGGCTTCTGGTTGCTGACCGCCGGCTTCTTCGTCTGCGGCTTCCACGTCTCGTTCATCGGCCTGCATCTGCCGCCCTACATCGCCGACAACGCGGTCGGCATGACGCTGGGCGGCCGCGAGATCACGCCGCTGGAACTGGGCGGCTGGGCCATCGGGCTGGTCGGCCTGTTCAACATCGCCGGCTCGATCATGTGGGGCTGGCTTGGCGGCCATTTCCCGCGCAAGGACATGCTGGCGCTGCTCTACGCGCTGCGAGCACTCGGCTTCCTGGTGTTCCTGCTGCTGCCGCTGTCGGCGACCTCGGTGCTGATCTTCGCGGCGACCCTGGGCTTCCTGTGGCTGGGGACGATTTCGCTGACCAGCGGCCTGGTCGGCTACATCTTCGGGCCAGCCTACATGGGCATGCTCTACGGGATTGTCTTCTTCTCGCACCAGCTCGGCAGCTTCGTCGGCGGCTGGGGCGCCGGTCGACTCTACGACATTCAGGGCGACTACAACTGGATGTGGTGGATCTCCATCGGCCTGGGCCTGTTCGCCGCGGCAATGCACTGGCTGATCCGCGAACAGCCGGTGCCGCGGCTGTCCCCGGCGCCGGCATGAGCTTCGGCGCCTGGATCGGCATCGGCGCCGGCGCCATCGTGGCGCTGGTCGCCGCCGCCAGCTTCCTGATGTGGGGCACCCAGGGCCCGGCGATCCTGTTCGACGCCTTCCTCGCCTTCTGCGCTTGATCCTCGCCTCCGGCCGTCCATCTGTGCCATAGGGCGGTCGGCAGACGCAGCGGGGGAGCGATGACCGGAACCAGCTTGGGCGCGAGACTAAGGGCGAACTTCGAAGACCTGCCCGCGATCCGCGACACCACGGGCATGAGCCGTTCGCTACTGCACGCGCTGGAAGAGGACAAGCGCGACGGCCTGCTGATGGCCGTGCGCGCCCGCACCATCGCGCTGACCGTGATCGCGATCTTCATCCTGGCGATCAATTTCGACTGGTACGCGCTCTACTGGGTCGCGCTGATCTTCGGCTTCATGGCCATCGGGTGGGCCCAGGTCCGGTTCGGCCGGGTCGGTGCCTCGCGCGTCGAAGTGGCGCTGATCGTCGCCGACCTGGCGCTGATGACCGTGGTCGCGGTGGTGCCGAACCCGTTCATCGACGGCGCCTGGCCGCCGGCGATGCAGTACCACTTCAACATCTTCCTGTACTTCTTCGTGCTGCTGGCGGCCGCGTCGCTGGCCTACTCGTACCGCACCTTCGTCGGCTACGGCATGTGGACGACGGCGCTGTGGATCGGCGGCGTGGTCTGGGTGTCGCTGCAGGATCCGGTCTTCCCGGAGGTGCCCGGCGTGATCGAGGCGGCGATCGGGCCGCAGCCGCTGATGATGCCGTTCCTCGACCCGAACAACGTGAACCTGATCGGGCGGACGCAGGAGCTGATCGTGTTCCTGATCGTCGCCGGCATCCTGCTGGTCAACGGGCGGCGCACCTATCGCCTGCTGCTGCGCCAGGCCGAGGCGGCGCGCGGGCGGGCCAACCTGGCCCGGCATTTCCCGCCGACCATCGTCGACCAGCTCGCCGAACGCGACCAGCCGCTGGGCGAGGTGCGCGCGCAGCCCGTCGCGGTGCTGTTTGCCGACATCGTCGGCTTCACCAAGTTCGCCGAGCGCCGCACGCCGGACGAGGTCGTGGCCACGCTGCGCGCCTTTCACGAGCGGTTGGAACGCGCGGTGTTCGACAACCACGGGACGCTCGACAAGTTTCTCGGCGACGGCCTGATGGCGACCTTCGGCACGCCCGACCCTGGACCCGACGATGCCGCCAACGCGCTGGCCTGCGCCTTCGCGATGCAGCGCGAGATGGAGACCTGGAACGCGGAACGCGCAGCGCGCGGGGAGCCGCCGATCCTGCTATCCGTCGGGCTGCACTACGGGCCTGTGGTGCTGGGCGACATCGGCTCCGAGCGGCGGCTGGAGTTCGCCGTCCTCGGCGACGCGGTGAACGTCGCCAGCCGGCTGGAGAGCCTCACGCGGCCGCTGGGCGTTGCCATCGCCGCCAGCGACGACCTGGTCGCCGCCGCCCGCGAAACACCCGACAACGACCTCGTCGACCGGCTGTCGACGGCCGGGCCGCAGAGCTTGCGCGGTCGCGACGATGCCATCGAGGTGTGGACCGCCGCCCGCCCCGCGTCAGCCGCTTGACCCGGGCGCGCCGCTGGCCTTTGTTGCCGCCATGACCGACCTGGTCCTGGAACATGTGAGCCACAGCTTCGCCGATGGCGTGCCGGTGGTCGACGACGTGTCGCTGGAGGTGCCCTCCGGCCACATCGTCTGCCTGCTCGGCCCGTCGGGCTGCGGCAAGACCACGACGTTGCGCCTGGCCGCCGGCCTGGAGCGGCTGCAGGCCGGGCGCATCCGCATCGGCGACAACGTGGTCGCCGAGCCG
>CAZVLI010000704.1:0-2773 GCA_964627965.1 uncultured Rhodospirillales bacterium | reverse complement strand
CAGGGCGTCACCACCATCGTGATGGGCAACTGCGGCGTCGGCTTCGCGCCGGTGCGCCCGGACAGCCACGACTATCTGATCGAGATGATGGAGGGCGTGGAGGACATTCCCGGCACCGCGCTGCACGAGGGTATCCCGTGGGGCTGGGAGAGCTTTCCGGAATACTTGGATGCGCTGGAGCGCGTGCCGCGCACCATCGACATCGGCACGCAGCTGCCGCACGCCGCGCTGCGCGCCTACGTGATGGGCGAGCGCGGCGCCGCCAACGAGACCGCGACCGCCGACGACCTGGCGGCCATGAGCGAGGCGTTGCGCCAGTCGCTGGCCGCCGGCGCGCTCGGCTGCACCAGCTCGCGGACCGACGTGCACCGCACCAAGAAGGGCGAGCACATTCCCGGCTTCGGCGTCGAGACGGAGGAGCTGGTCGCACTCGGCCGTGCCGCCGGTGCCACCGGCAAGGGCACCATCGGCGTGAATGTCGACTTCCTGGACGAGGCGGCGGAGTTCGACTGGCTGCGCCGGCTGCAACGCGAGTCGGGCCGGCCGGTCTGGTTCCTGCTGGCGCAGTTCAACGACGATCCGGGCAAGTACGCCCGGCTGCTGCAACGCGCCGTGCAGGCGACCGACGAGGGCGAGCCGATCCTGGCGCAGGTCGCCGGCCGGCCGATCGGGTTCCTGCTCGGCCTGGAAAGCTCACTGCATCCCTTCGTGTCGCGGCCGAGCTACAAGCAGATCGCCAAGCTGCCGCTGGCTGAGCGCCTCAAGCACATGCGCGATCCAGCCTTCCGCGCGCGGATGCTGGCGGAGAAGGTCAGCCACCGCAGCGACGTGATGCGCACCGTGACCGAGCGGTTCGACCGCATGTTCCGGCTTGGCGACCCGCCGGATTATGAACCGCCGGCCGAGGACAGCCTCGCGGCGCTCGCCGCCGCGCAGGGCCGAGAGGCACAGGAGATCGTCTACGACGTATTGCTGGAGCGCGACGGGCGCGAGCTGATCTTCATGCCCGCGCTCAACTACGCCGCCGGCGACTTCTCGGATATCGCCAAGATGATGGACCACCCGAACACCATCATGGGCCTGTCGGACGGCGGCGCGCATTGCGGGCTGATCTGCGACGCGTCGACGCCCACCTTCATGCTCTCGCACTGGGCGCGCGACCGCAGCCGAGGGCCGAAACTGTCTTTGGAACAGGTAGTGAAGCGCCAGACCAGCGAGACGGCGGCGCTGTTCGGGCTGAACGACCGCGGCCGTCTGGCGCCGGGCATGAAGGCCGACCTGAACGTGATCGACTTCGATAACCTGCGCCTGCGCGCGCCGGAGATGGTCTACGATCTGCCGGCCGGCGGCCGCCGCCTTGTGCAGCGCGCCGAGGGCTACGACCTCACCGTCGTCTCCGGCATCACCACATTCGAGAACGGCGAGGCGACCGGCGAGTTGCCGGGCGCCTTGGTGCGCGGCGCGCGCGAGGCCACACATGGCTGAAGCGCCGCTCGCCGGCGTCGTCGTCCTCGATTTCACCCAGTTCGTCGCCGGCCCGGTCTGTACCCGGGCCATGGCCGAACTCGGCGCCGAGGTCATCAAGGTCGAGTTGGCGCCAAGCGGCGACCAGGCCCGGATTCTGCCGGTCCACCGCAACGGCCGCAGCAGCTACTTCGTGCAGCAGAACCTGGGCAAGAAGAGCCTGGCGGTCGATCCGCGCCAGCCAGAAGGATTGGATCTGCTGAAACGGCTGGTGGCGAAGGTCGACGTTCTGGTGGAGAACTTCTCGCCGGGTGCCATTGGCCGGCTCGGGCTCGGCTGGGAGGTCGCACGCAAGATCAACCCCGACCTGATCATGTGCTCGATCTCGGCCTTCGGTCAGGACGGGCCGCTGGCCGAGCTGCCCGGCTTCGACTTCGTCGGGCAGGCCTACTCCGGCATCACGTCGATGATCGGTACGCCGGGCGAGGCCCCGCCGCTGACCGGTGCGGCGATCGGCGACGTCGGCGCTGGGGCCTGCGCGCTGGGCGCGATCAACGCCGCGCTCTACGGCCGGCTGAAGCGCGGTGGTGGCGGCGAGCGTATCGACGTGGCGCTGATCGACTTCTATTTCCAGGGCCATGCCATGGCGGTACCGGTCTACACGGCATCCGGCGGCAAGACGGCGCTGACACGCTCCGGCACGCAGCACCTGACGCTCGTGCCGGCCGGCGTGTTCAGCGCGCGCGAGGGCCATGTCGTCATCATCCCCGTCGGCGAAGCGATGTGGCGTCGCCTGGCGACGGCGATGGATCGCTCCGACCTGATCGATGACCCGCGCTTCCAGAACAACGAAGGGCGCGCGCAGCACCGGGCGGAACTGAACCGTATCGTCGAGGACTGGCTGAAGGCACAGACGAGCGATGCGGAGGCCGTGCGCATCATGCAGGCGCACCGCGTGCCCTGCGCACCGATCTTGAGCGTCGCGGATGCCCTGCGCGAGCCGCAACTGCTGCATCGCCTGACCGCGGTCGACATCAGCGATCCCCGCATCGGCGACTTTCAGGTCGCGGGTTCGTTGTTCCGCTTCCCGGAGCGCGGCGACATGACCCGGCGCTGGGCGCCCGGCCTCGGCGAGCACAATGCCGACATCCTGGGACGGCACCTCGGTCTCGGCGCCGACGCCGTACAATCACTGCAGGACGCCGGCACGCTGGTGGCAGGCGCCTAGTCGGCGGCCTTTTGTTTGCGGACAGCGTCCTGGTAGCGGCCCTGCAGCGCGATCAGGTGCTTGGTCATGGCGTCGACGGCG
>CAZVLI010000703.1:0-2773 GCA_964627965.1 uncultured Rhodospirillales bacterium | reverse complement strand
ATCGTGCTGGCCTACTTGTCCTTCATCGTCGCCGAGCACTACCTGCACGTCTCCGGCGTGGTCGCGGTGGTGACCGCCGCGCTGGTGATCGGCAGCCGCGGACGCACCTCGATCTCGGCCGGGTCGTGGCACACCATGCACGAGACCTGGGAGCAGATCGGCTTCTGGGCCAATTCGCTGATCTTCGTGCTGGTCGGCATCGCGGTGCCGTCGATCATGGGCGGCATCACCGGCAACGACCTGTGGCTGCTGGGCCTGGCAATCGTGATCGGCACGGTGGCCCGCGCGCTGGTGATCTACGGCATGATCCCCGGCATCGACCTGTTCACGCGGATGCCGAACGTGTCGGGCTCGTTCAAGACCATCATGTGGTGGGGTGGGCTTCGCGGCGCGGTCTCGCTGGCATTGGCCCTGGCGGTGATGGAGACCGCCTCGGTCAGCGACGAGGTGAAGCACTTCATCGGCATCACGGTTTGCGGCTTCGTGCTGTTCACGCTGTTCGTCAACGCCACCACGATCCGCTTCATGCTCGCCGCCTTCGGCCTCGACAAGCTGTCGCCGGCCGACCTGGTGATCCGCAACCGCGCCATCGCCACGTCGCTCAGTTCGATCGAGCAGTCGATCGAGGTCGCGGCCCGCAGCCGGCAGGTGGAACCGGCGCTGTCGGCCGAGCTGATCGCCGGCTACGGCCAGCGCATCGCCGAGACCGAGGCCGAGCTCTCCGGCATGCAGGGACTGAGCGACGATGACTGGGCCCGCATCGGCTTGGCGACGCTGGCCGGCCAGGAGCGTTCCACCTACCTGCGGTTCTTCGCCGACGGGTTCGTCTCGCCGCCGATCGCGCGGCAACTGCTGAGCGCCACCGACGACCTGATCGACGGACTGAAGGTGCGCGGCATGGACGGCTACCAGTCGGCCGTGCGCCGGCACCTCGGCTTCGGCTGGCGCTTCCGCCTGGCGCTTCGCCTGCAACGCCGGCTGGCCATCGCCGGCCCGCTGACCCGCGCGCTGGCCGACCGGTTCGAGATGCTGCTGACCATGCGCATCGCGCTGAACGACGAGATCGAACACGGCTTGCCGAAGCTGGAGGCGCTGGTCGGCGCCCGCACCTGCGAACACCTGGAGGCGGTGCTGCGCAACCGGCTGGAGCGCACCGACGAGGCGGTCGCGGCGCTCACCCTGCAGTACCCGGAATACGCCCGCGACCTGCAGCTCTGCCACCTCGGCCGCGTGGCGCTGCGCCTGGAGAGCCAGGACTACAAGCGCCTGCTCTCCGACTCGGTGATCTCCAACGAGATCTACAAGGACCTGCACGCCGCGCTGGACGAGCGCGCCGAGGCGCTGGAAGCCGGGCCGAAGCTCGACCTCGGCCTGCGACCGGAAAAGCTGGTGGCGAAGGTGCCGTTCATCGGCGCCCTGCCGGCCGAGCGCCAGGCGGAGATCGCGCGGCTGCTGAAGCCACGGCTGGCGATACCGGACGAGCGCGTGGTCGGCAAGGGCGAAGCCGGCGACGCGATGTACTTTGTCTCCACCGGCGCGGTGCGGGTCGACCTGGAGCCGGAGCCGATCACGCTGGGCTCGGGCGACTTCTTCGGCGAACTCGCGCTGCTGACACAACGGCCGCGCAATGCCGACGTGCGCGCGCTGGGCTTCTGCGACCTGCTGGTGCTGACCGTCAGCGACTTCCAGCGCCTGCTCGACGCCAACCCGGAGATGCGCGAGACCATCGAACGCGTGGCACAGCAACGCCTGGGCGAGACCGCCGCGGACTAGCTGTCACACATCGCGCAACGCGGTATGCTATAGTTCGAGCAACTAATGAAGCAAGGCTCGGGCTGTGGCACTCAGGATCGACCTGTCGGGCGACCTTACCGGCATCGGCCAGCGCATCGGTGGCGATGACGTTGGCGGCGCGGTCGGCCGCGCCGTTGCCGGCGGCGGCGACCTGAATGCCGACGGCATCGCCGACATCGTGGTCAGCCGCGAGGGCGACGGCGCCTATGTGATCTACAGCGGCACCGATGCCTTCGCGGCACCGGTCGATCTCGACGCGCTGGGCAGCGGCGGCGTCCACCTGACCGGGGCGAACCCGGCGAGCTTCGACTTCGGCGACTTCAACGGCGACGGCGGCACCGACCTGCTGGCCGGCCTGTTCGGCATCTACGGCGACCCGAGCCTGCCCGCCGCGATCGACCTCGCCGCCATCGACGACAACGGCTTCACCATCACACCGGCGGAAGCGAACGACGGCGCGGGCCTCGCCGTCGTCGCCCTGGGCGATCTCGACCAGGACGGCTACGACGACTTCGTCATCGGCGCGCCAAATGATGATGCCGCCTACCTCGTGCTCGGCGACGGCCGTCTCAGTGACGGTATCGCGCTCTACATGCAGATGTCGATCATCACCGTCTATTTCGATGTCCTGCACGGAGCCTCGGACACGCTTCCCGTTCTGCCGCCACCGCTGGAACTGGCGACAGAAGACACAACGACGCTGTTCACGACGGGAGCCGGCGGCGGCCTGGGCCGTTGGCTGGCCAACGGCGACATCAACGGCGACGGCGCGCCCGATATCCTGATCGCCGCGCCCGATGCCCATGCCGGCAACGGCGCAGTCCACATCGTCTTCGGCGCTACTTGGCTACCAGCCGAGATCGATGTCGATACGCTGACGCCCGACGCCGGCTTCACGCTGGTCGGCTCGGCGGGCGAACGTCTCGGCAGCTCCCTCGCCGTTCTTGGCGACGTGAATGGCGACGGCATCGACGACTTC
>CAZVLI010000702.1:0-2774 GCA_964627965.1 uncultured Rhodospirillales bacterium | reverse complement strand
GACGCGATCCACGGCAACAAGAGCCAGACGGCGCGGCAGACCGCGCTGGCGCGGTTCCGCGACGGACGCGCGCGCGTGATGGTCGCGACCGACATCGCCGCCCGCGGCATCGACGTCGCCGGCGTCAGTCACGTGATCAACTTCGACCTGCCGAACATCCCGGAGAGCTACGTGCACCGTATCGGGCGCACCGCTCGCGCCGGCGCCAGCGGCATCGCGGTGTCGTTCTGCGACGCCAGCGAGGTCGAGTATCTGCGAGACATCGAAAAACTGACCGGCCACCGGTTGCAGGTCGTCGGCGGCAACGCCCCCGACAATGCCCCCAAGGCAAGCCGAAAACCGAGACGGAGCAGAAACCGCGGCCGGCGGTTCCAGAAAGCGGCCTGAGCGTCGGCCGCTGAAGCGTAAACGGCAACAACACTTCGCCAAAGGAGACTTTCGACATGGCGACCGGTACCGTTAAGTGGTTCAACTCGACCAAGGGTTACGGCTTCATCCAGCCCGACGATGGCGGCAAGGACGTGTTCGTGCACATCAGTGCGGTGGAGCGCGCTGGGATGAGCAACCCGAACGAGGGCGACAAGATCGCCTTCGACCTGCATCGTGATCCGAAGAAGGGTCGCGTCTCGGCCGAAAACCTGCGCAAGCTCTAGCGCTTGCGCCGAATCCGGCGGCGACGGTCTCCGTCGCCGCCGGCCACGGCCCCCACGAATGGAGAATGCCGATGGCCCGTAGGCCAAACTACAATTTCGAACGCATGGAACGCGAACGCCAGAAAGCCGCCAAGAAAGCCGCAAAGCTGGAAGCCAAACGGCAGAAGGCCGCCGCCAAGCGCGGTGAGACCACCGAGCAGCCGGAAGAACCGCCGGCCGACTAGGCCCGCCGGTTGCGCAGGCGCCTCGACCCGGGGCGCCGGATATGCTGGCATCGCCCTCGCCGACAGGGGAGCGCGCCGATGCCCGATCATGAAATCTTCAAGCTGAGCGACTTCCGGCTGCAGTCCGGAATTGTCCTGCCCACGGCCGAACTCGCCTACAAGACCTATGGCGAG
This sequence comes from uncultured Rhodospirillales bacterium, assembly GCA_964627965.1. Taxonomy (GTDB): domain Bacteria; phylum Pseudomonadota; class Alphaproteobacteria; genus JAVKFY01. The sequence continues at coordinate 1,723 of CAZVLI010000702.1, read as the reverse complement.
CTGTCGTCGGCGCGCGACAACGTCATTCTCTACCCGACCTCGTACGGCGCGCAGCACAGCGACATCGACTGGCTGATCGGTCCCGGCCGGGTGCTGGACCCGACACGCTGGTTCATCGTCATCCCGAACCAGTTCGGCAACGGGCTGTCGTCGTCGCCGTCGACCCTGCCGGAGCCGTTCGGGCCCGGCCGCTTCCCGCGCTTCCGGCACTGGGACAATATCGAGGCGCAGAACCGGCTGCTGACCGAGGTGTTCGGCGTGGAGCAGGTGGCGCTCGTTTACGGCTGGTCGATGGGGGCACAGCAGGCCCTGCACTGGGGGGCGATCCACCCGGCGCGGGTGCGCGCGATCTGCGCCGTGTGCGGCTCGGCCCGGACCTCGATCCACAACAAGGTATTCCTGGAGGGCGTGCGCGCGGCACTCACCGGCGACATGACCTGGCTCGGCGACCGGTTCGTCGGCCGGCCGACCCAGGGCCTGCGCGCGATGGGCCGGGTCTATGCCGGCTGGGCGATGAGCCAGGCCTTCTACCGCGAGCGGCTGTACGAAACGCTCGGCTACGACAGCCTGGAAGACTGGCTGGTGCGGAACTGGGAGGCCAACTTCCTGCGCCGCGACGGCCACGACCTGCTGTCCATGCTGGACACCTGGTACCACTCCGACATCTCCGACAACGAGGTCTTCCAGGGCGACCTGGACGCGGCGCTGGGCGCGATCACCGCGCGCGCCGTCGTCATGCCGTCGCGCACCGATCTCTACTTCACGCCGGAGGACAGCGAGATCGAGACCGCGAAGATGCCCAACGCCGAGTACCGGCCGATCGAGTCGATCTGGGGCCACCGCGCCGGCAACCCGGCGCAGAATCCGGAAGACGAGGCGATGCTGCGCCAGGCGGTCGCGGACCTACTGACGGCCTAAGTCAGGCGGCGATCCGGGTGCCGGCACGGCCGGCCATCAGCGCGCCGACTTCGTCCAGGCTGCCGATCGCGGCGATACCGCCGGTGGCGCGCACGAAGTCGCAAGCGGCCTCCACCTTCGGGCGCATCGTGCCGGCCGGAAAGGCCGCAGGATCGATGGCGTCAGGGCTTGCCGCCGGGATCGGTTCCGCCGCCGGCGTCCCGTATTCGCGATAGACCGCATCGACGTCAGTCAACAGCAGGAGCATATCGGCGCCGAGGTCGCGGGCCAGCAGGCCGGCGGCGTGATCCTTGTCGATTACCGCCTCAACCCCGACCAGGGCGCCGTCGCGGACCAGCACCGGGATGCCACCACCACCGGCGCAGATCACAACATTGCCAGCCTCCATGAGCAGACGAATGGCCGACAGTTCGACGATGCGCCGCGGTCTTGGGGAGGCCACGACGCGGCGCAAACCGTCGCCGTCGGCGACCAGTTGCCAGCCGTTCTCGTCCGCCAGTCGTCGCGCGATGTCCGGCGCGTAGACCGGCCCAATCGGCTTGGTCGGCGCCGCAAAGCCCGGATCCTCGGCGTCGACCTCGACCATCGTCAGCAGCGTGCAGACACCGCGTCCCGGCGGCAGCCTGCCACTGAGCGCTTGCTCGATCTGGTAGCCGATCATGCCCTCGCACTCGGCACCGAGCACGTCCAGCGGCCACGCGGCGCCGTCGGAGGCCGCTTGCAGGGCGAGCAGACCGACCTGCGGCCCATTGCCGTGCGTCACCACGAGCTCATGGTCGGCGGCAATCGAGGCCAGGGCGTCGGC
>CAZVLI010000701.1:0-2774 GCA_964627965.1 uncultured Rhodospirillales bacterium | reverse complement strand
GTATCGGCGGCGAAGGCGACGACGAAGCGCCCGCGGCGCAGGTCGCCAAGGAAATCGAAGCCGCCGGCGGCCAGGCGATCGCCAATACCGATTCCGTCGCCGACGCGGACGGCGCGGCGGCGATGGTTCAGGCAGCCGTCGATGCCTTCGGCAAGATCGACGCCGTGGTCAATGTTGCCGGCATCCTGCGCGACGCCATGTTCCACAAGATGGACGAGGCGCAGTGGCGCGCCGTCGTCGACGTGCACCTGAACGGCTCCTACTTCGTCAGCCGCGCGGCGGTCGAGCACATGAAGGCGCAGGGCTCGGGCAGCTTCGTGCACTTCACCTCCACCTCCGGCCTGAACGGCAATATCGGCCAGGCCAACTACGCGGCGGCGAAGATGGGCATCGTCGGCATGAGCCGCGTGATCGCGCTGGAAGGTCGGCGCTACGGCGTGCGCTCCAATGCGCTGGCACCCTTCGCCTGGACCCGGATGATCGAGTCGATCCCGATCCAGTCGGACGAGATGGCACAGGCGTTCGAGAAGTTCCGCAAGGGCGCGACGGCGGCGCAGATCGCGCCGGTCGTCAGCTACTTGCTGAGCGACGCGGCGCAGTCGATCTCCGGCCAGGTCTTCGGCGTGCGCGGCAACGAGATTTACCTGATGAGCCAGCCGCGCCCGATCCGCTCGCTACACAAGGACGGCGGCTGGAGCCACGAGGACCTCGCGGCGACGGTGGCCAACGCGCTGCAGCCGCACCTCGTCGACATGCTGGATACCGGCGAATTCTACTCGTGGGATCCGATCTGAACGGCGGCCGGATCGGCACGTCCGGCGCCGCCCGAGGCAGCTTCTAGACGTGGATACCCCGCATGAAGCGGGGCATGACGAAGTTCATATGCTCATGTCGTCATGGCCCGGCTTGTCCGGGCCATCCACGTCGGGCGGCCGCCGCTGCTCGTGCAGAGCCACCACGGCCGCAACCGCATAGACGCGGACATTCATAGCCATGTCAGGGCAAGACGACACCAGGGTAACCGTCATGCCCGGACTTGATCCGGGCATCTCGTGAAGGGGCGTCAGCCGGCGCCGTCGGCGCGCAGCAGCAGGTCCTGCTTGGAGTACTTGTGGGTCTTGCCGCAGTGCGGACACTCGATCTCCTCGGTCTGGTTGCCGAGGCTGTCGAGTTGCAGCCATTCCACGTTCAGGCCGACATAAACCTCGCGCCGGGTCTTGGGACAGGAAATGTAGGCTTGCGACATGGTGGCCCTCGCTTGCTGGTCCTCACGTGCTGGCCAATGAGTCCGTCTCGGCGCCGAACCCCGCCGCCATGGCGGTCGGCGGGGTTCCCTTGCGCGATGCATGTCCCGGTACGAACCGGGATCTCTCGGCGGGACCTCGCGCCCGTGGCCATCGGGCGGGGGCCCGCGTGTCGTTCAATGCGTCGGCGGCTCGGGTCAGCCCAGTCTAGTCCCGCGGGTCACTGCCCGAACCGGGGCCCCGCGCTTCCGCGAGACCCGAGACGACTGTCCGGTGGCGTCATCCGAAGATCCTCCCACCTGTTTGTTGACATAATCATGCTGCGCGCCCGCGACCCGCTTGTCAAGCGGCGGCAAGGTGACTGGACAGGCCGGAGAGCGCCACGGTCTACTTCGCCAACGTTCCAATAGAGGAGCCACGCATGGCTTTCGTCACCATCGACCCCGCCGTCGAACTGCGGCCGGCGCCGTTCAAGCACAACCCGTTCAAGGCCATCGTGTCGCCACGGCCGATCGGCTGGATCACGACGCTCTCCGAGTCCGGCGTGATCAACCTGGCCCCGTTCAGCTACTTCAACGCAGTCTGCGACAACCCGCACTGCGTGATGTACTGCCCGAACGGCACGCAGCCCGAGGATGGCGGCGTGAAAGACTCGCTGAAGAATGTCGAGGCGACGAAGGAGTTCGTGTGCAGCGTGGTGAGCTGGGACCTGCGCGAGCAGATGAACCTGACCTCCGCGCACGTGCCGCGCACGGTCAGCGAGATGGCCGAGGCCGGGCTCGACCCGATGCCGTCGGTGAAGGTGAAGCCGCCGCGCGTCGCCGCCGCGCCGGCGCAGCTCGAATGCCGCTACCTACAGACCGTGAAGCTGCCGTCGAACGGCAAGTCCGGCAACTACATGGTGATCGGCGAGGTCGTGGCGATGCACATCGACGAGAGCATCATCGTCGACGGACGCATCGACATGATGAAAATGAAGCCGGTTTCGCGTCTCGGCTACATGGACTACTCGGTGCTCGACAACGTCTTCGCGATGAACCGGCCGGATTAGAGTCGAAGCGCAGGCCGCGCCGGCCCTTCGGGTGCCGGCGTCGGCCTGGGAGCCCGACGTCAGATTGACGCGGTCCGCGTTGAGCGGGGATGATCGCCCTGGACCTTGCATGACATGCGGGTATCCGGACGCGGGTGGCGGCGATGGGCAGTCCTTTACGTGAGCTGACCGAGGCGATCTACGACGCCGTCCTCGACCCTGCCGGGTGGGACCGGGTGATGGCCGGCCTGCGCGATCACTTCGGCTCGATGGCCGAGCCGTTCTACGTCCTCGACCTGGACCGCCACGTGATGCGCCCGGTGCGGGCGACCGGGATCGGCAGCCGTTTCGTCGCCAACTTCAACGAGTGCTACTTCACGCCGGACAATCCCTGGCTGGCGGCGGACGAGCTGCACCGCCCCGGGATGGTCCGGACCGACCGCTCGCTCTACGCCTTCCATCGCGACCGGGGCGTGCTGCGCCGTTCGACCTACTACGAC
>CAZVLI010000700.1:0-2774 GCA_964627965.1 uncultured Rhodospirillales bacterium | reverse complement strand
GGCTTCATCGGCAAGCAGGTCGACGCCGACGCCAACAGCATCGGCCTGCCCGAGGGCGGTAACGCCACCTGGCTGTACACCCTCCCCTCGAACGCCGAGAGCGTCGTGCTCACCGTGACCGACCCGGACGGCCGCCTCGTCTACGTCGAGGAAGGCCAGAAGCAGGCCGGCAGCCACAGCTTTACCTGGGACGGCAACGACAACGCCGGCAACCCGCTATCGCCAGATCTCTACACGCTCTCCGTCGCCGCGCGCGACGCCAGCGAGGGCGTGATCGAGACCGAGATCGGCGTCCGCGGCGTGGTCGACGGCGCCACGACCGCCGACGACGGCGGCGCCGCCGTCCTGGTCGGTGGCTATCCCATCCCGCTCACGGCCGTGACCCGCGTGGTCGAGCAGCCGGGCGCGAGCACCGAAACCGAAACTGCCAGCGACGAGTCGGGCGACCTGCTCGAAGCGCTGGCGAGCTTGTTCTAATCAGTACCAGGGAGCACAAGAGATGAGCCTGTTTGGTGCCCTCGCCGCTGGCGTCTCCGGCCTCGCCGCCCAGAGCCAGGCCATGGGTGTGATCTCCGACAACATCACCAACGTGAACACTGTCGGCTACAAGAACACCAAGTCCGAATTCTCCACGCTGGTCACGCAGACCGCGACCGCCTCGTCCTACGTGCCGGGCGGCGTCACCGCGGTGCCGGTGGCGCTCGTCGACCGTCAGGGCCTGCTACAGGCCTCGGCCTCGCAGACCGACCTGGCGATCACCGGCAACGGCTTCTTCGTGGTCAACACCAGCTCGACCCCGACGGCGACGACCGGCACCTACGAGTTCACCCGCGCCGGCTCCTTCCTGGCAGACGAGAACGGCTTCCTGCGCAACGCTGCCGGTCTCTACCTCCAGGGCTACCGGCTCGACGCCAGCGGCAACATCCCTGCCAACCGATCCGACCTGACGGTGCTGGAGACGGTGAACATCAACGCGCTGACCGGCTCGGCCACGGCGACGACCTCGATCGGCCTGAAGGCCAACCTGCAGTCGTCGCAGACCGCCGGCACCTACACCGCCGGCGACATGTCGGCCGGCAACGTCACGCCGCACTTCGCGCGTTCGGTGCAGGTCACCGACTCAAAGGGCGGCTCGCGCACGCTGACCTTCGGCTTCTACCGTGACTCGGCACTGCCGGCGAACCAGTGGCGGGCGGAGATCTACGCCGACCCGGCGTCGCAGGTGACCAACACCAACGGCCTGCTGTCCTCCGGCGTCGTGGCCTTCAACACGGACGGTTCGATCGACCTGACCAACACCACGCTGTCCACCACCTTGAGCATCACCACCTGGGCGGCGGGCCTCGGCATCGCCGATAGCACGATCACGCTCGATCTCGGCACTGACGGCGCCACCGATGGCATGACCCAGTTCGACAGTTCCTCGGTGCTGATCGCGTCCGACGTGAACGGCGCCGTGTTCGGCGCGCTTACCGGCGTGACCATCAACGAGGACGGCGTGCTGACCGCCTTGTTCGACAACGGCGCACGTCAGGATGTCTACAAGTTGCCGGTGGCGACCTTCCCGAACCCGAACGGTCTCGCCAACAAGCCTGGCAACGCCTACCTGGCGACCGATGCCTCCGGCAACTTCAACCTGCAGGAGGCCGGAATCGGCGGCGCCGGCAAGATCGCCTCGGGCGCGCTGGAGTCTTCGACCGTCGACCTGGCCGACGAGTTCACCAAGATGATCATCACCCAGCGCGCGTTTTCCGCCTCGTCCAAGGTGATTACCACCGCCGACGAGATGCTGGACGAGCTCATCCGGTCCGTCCGTTAACCATGACGGGTCAAAAACATAGCGTTAACAGCGAGTTAACCCTGCCGTTTAGGCATCCCTTAAACCCGGCTGGCTAGGCTTCGATGCATCGGGAAATGCACGATAGCGATCAGAGAACAATGACCGCCGACCCCTACAAGCGACTGCTTCCTCGTGTCATCGGGCCGCATGGCGAGCCCTTGACGGAGAGCGACTTGCCGCCGCCAGACACCGAGCGCTGGGTTATCCGGCGCAAGGCTCAAGTCGTCGCCGCGGTGCGCGGCGGTCTGATCTCCCTCGACGAGGCTTGCCGTCGCTATCGGCTGTCGGTCGAGGAGTTCCTCTCCTGGCAGCGCGCCATAGACGCGCATGGCCTGCCCGGTCTTCGCACCACGCGGATTCAACACTACCGCGAGGGCATCGACCCGGCCCCCGAAGACGAAGAGTACAACACCGCCTACGCCTGATCGCACGCCCGTCGCACCGGGCCCCGCCGCCATTAACCGGATTTTCACCCCAAGCTAGGCAGAATTTGCCTGTCAGCTCGGGGTGAGCCACCGGCCACCAACTGGTCGGTGAAAATGGTGCGGGAGTAGTGCGTCCGTGAACAATCTTGTGGCGACCTTGCGGTCATTCGGACCGGGCCGCTTGATCCTTATGGGCGTGATCGCGGCAGGTCTGCTGGGATTCTTCGCCTATCTGGTCGACCGTCTGACCACGCCGCCGATGACTCTGCTCTACGGCGAGCTCGCACCGAACGATTCCAGCCAGATCGTTGCCAAGCTCGAGGCGTTGAACGTCGAGTACAAGCTGGCCGGCGACGGCAGCCAGATTCTGGTGCCCGAAGATCGCGCCCTGCGCCTGCGGATGACGATGGCGGCCGACGGCCTGCCCAGCGGCGGCTCGGTCGGCTACGAACTGTTCGACCGCACCGACGCGCTCGGCACCACCAGCTTCGTGCAGAACGTCAACAGCC
>CAZVLI010000699.1:0-2776 GCA_964627965.1 uncultured Rhodospirillales bacterium | reverse complement strand
CCTACCGGGCCGAGGGGCCGGATGGCCGCGACTGGTCGCTGGCCCGGCTGATCCAGGCGCTGGCCGAGATCGATGGCCTCTGGCGCATCCGCTACACCACCTCGCACCCCCGCGACATGGCCGACGACCTGATCGCCGCGCATCGCGACTGCGACAAGCTGATGCCTTACCTGCACCTGCCGGTGCAGGCTGGCTCGGACACCATTCTGGCGGCGATGAACCGGCGCCATCGCGCCGACGACTACCTGCGTCTCGTCGATCGGTTGCGCGAGGCGCGGCCCGACCTGGCGCTGAGCGGCGATTTCATCGTCGGCTTTCCCGGCGAAAGCGCGCTCGACTTCGAGGCAACGATGGCCCTGGTCGAGCGGGTGGAATACGCCTCGGCCTTCTCGTTCAAATACTCCGCTCGCCCCGGCACCCCGGCCGCGACGCTGGAGGACCAGGTGTCCGAAGCCGAGAAGACCGAACGCCTGGCCCGGCTGAAGGACCTGCTGGGCCGCCAGATGCACGCCTTCAACGAGGCCGCCGTCGGCCGACACCTCCCGGTGCTGCTGGAGCGGCGCGGCCGGCACGCCGGCCAGCTCGTCGGCCGCAGCCCCTACCTCCAGGCGGTCCACCTGGAGGCACCCGATAACTTGCTGGGACAGATGGTGACGGCGGAGATCGTCGCTACGGGACCGAACAGCCTGGCCGGCCGGCTGACACCGTCATCACAGGCGGCGGCGTGAACGATGGCGAGGGAGCGCGCGACGTGGCGGTGACCGAAGTCGTGAACGAAGACGGCCATATCAGCCGCGTCGTCGACTTCGACGACAACGCGCTGCTGCTGAACCTGTTCGGCGCCGGCGACCGCCATCTGGCGCGCATCGAGCAGAGCCTCGAAGTGTCGATGGTGCCGCGCGGCAACCGTGTCGCCATCGCCGGGACCCCGGATGCCGTCGACGCCGCCGAACGCGCGCTTCGCGACCTCTACGGCCGTCTGAAGAAGGGCCTCGACGTCGCCATGGGCGAGGTCGACGGTGCGGTGCGCATGGCCCAGTCCGGCCCCAGCGCAAGCGCACCGGCCGCCGCCGTCGAGGGTGGACTGGTCCGCACCCAGAAGCGTCCGATCCAGCCGCGCTCGCAGACCCAGCGCGCCTATGTCGATGCTCTGCGCAACAACGAGCTGGTGGTCGGCCTCGGCCCGGCCGGCACTGGCAAGACCTACCTGGCGGTCGCGGTCGCGGTGGAGATGCTGCTGGAGAACCGGGTCGACCGCATCATCCTGACCCGCCCGGCGGTCGAGGCCGGCGAGCGGCTCGGCTTCCTGCCCGGCACCATGGACGAGAAGGTCGATCCGTACATGCGGCCGATGTACGACGCGCTCTACGACATGATGCCGGCGGAGAAGGTCGTGCGCCGGCGCGACAGCGGCGAGATCGAGGTCGCGCCATTGGCCTTCATGCGCGGGCGGACGCTGGCCAACGCCTTCGTCATCCTCGACGAGGCGCAGAACTCCACGCCGATGCAGATGAAGATGTTCCTGACCCGCATGGGCGAGAACAGTCGCATGGTGGTCACCGGCGATCCGTCGCAGGTCGACCTGCCGCTCGGCACCAAGTCCGGGTTGGTCGACGCGATGGACATCCTGGATCGGATCGAGGCGGTGAAGATCGTCAGCTTCAGCCACGCCGACGTGGTCCGCCACCCGATCGTCACCCGGATCGTGCAGGGCTACGAGCGACGCGACCGCTCCCTGCTGAAACCGGAACGCGAGTCGTGAGCGCCCGGTCATGACGGACGATCGACAACCGCATCCGGGCACGCCCGCCGGCGATCCGAAGTCAGTGCTGGCGCAGGAGCGGTCGGCGCTGCGCAAGTCGTTGCAGCAGGCCCTGGGCGACGAGGCCTGGGCGCGCTGGCGCCTGATCCCCGATCTGCCGGTCCTGGCGGTGCTGGTCATCGTGCTGACGGCGATGTTCGCCGCGCCGCGCCCCGGCGTGCTCGACGTGCCGGCCTTCGATTCGATCGCCGACGAGACGCTCCGCGCCGAGCGCAGCCTCGTGACCGAAGACCGGCGCGCCACCGAACTGCGCCGACAGGCGGCGGCCGAGTCGGTGCCGGTGATCTTCGAGTACGACAGCGACCTCTACTTCAATCTCGGCGAGCAGGTGCATGGCGCCGTCCGGTCGATGGTCGAGCGACGGGACGCCGGCGAGCTGGAGATCGCCGCGCGACGCGACGCCCTCGCCGACGACCTCGGCGTGCCGGTCTCGCCGACCGTCTTCATGCTGCTGGAAAGCCTGCAGGACCCGCTCGACCTCGCCATCGGCATCAACTTCTTCCTCAACATCGCGCTCGACCGCATGGTCGTCGCCGACCGCGCCGAACTGCCGCGCAGCGGCGGCGTCGAAGTGCGCGATCTGGCGCTGGGCGAAAGCACGCGGCTACCGCACACCGGTTCGGTCCTCGATCTGCGCCAGATTCGCCGGGTGATGACCGCGCGCGCGGGCGATGCGCCTTATGGCTCCGCCCGGGTCGTGCGCACCTGGATCCTGCAGACCGCGCGTGCGCTGGCCGGCGCCAACCTGACGCGGAACGACGGCGCCACCGTCCAGACACGTCAGGCGGCGATCGCTGCCGTCGAGCCGGTGATGCTGCGCATCCAGGTCGGCGAGGTTCTGGTCCGCAAGGGCGACCGCGTCACCGAGACCGTGCGCGAACGCATCGCCGCCATCAACGAGGGCCAGAGCGAGACCAATGCCTGGGTGCAGCCGCTCGGCCTCGCGGCGCTGAT
>CAZVLI010000698.1:0-2778 GCA_964627965.1 uncultured Rhodospirillales bacterium | reverse complement strand
GAGATCATCAAGTTCCTGCGCCAGTTCAAGAACTTCTTCGCGCTGCTGCTGATGGTCGGCGGCGTCCTGGCGCTGGCAGCGGAGCGGCTAGATCCGGACCAGGGCAACCTCTACATCGCCATCGCGCTGCTCGGGGTGGTGGTTCTCAATGCCGCCTTCACCTACATCCAGGCGCACCAGAGCGAGCGCATCATGGAGAGCTTCCGGGACATGCTCCCGGACATGGTCACCGTGCTGCGCGACGGCGAGACGCGCGCGCTCGATGCCAAGGAACTGGTGCCCGGCGACGTCATCGTGCTGCGCGAGGGCGACCGGGTCCCGGCCGATGGCCGCCTGGTCGAGGCCAGCGAGTTCAAGGTCGACCTTGCCAGCCTGACCGGCGAGAGCGAAGCCGTGATGCTGGATCCGGCCGACCGGCACGACAACGTGCTGGAGAGCCGCAACATGGTGTTCTCCGGCACCCTGGTCGAGAACGGCACCGGCACGGTGGCGGTCTGTGCGACCGGCATGTCGACGCAGATCGGCACCATCGTCGAGCTGACCAAGAAGACCGAGAAGACCGACACGCCGATCCACCGCGAGCTGACCTACTTCATCAAGGTCATCAGCGCGATCGCCATCTTCCTCGGTGTCGCCTTCTTCCTGGTCAGCGTTGCGATCGGCAATGGCGCCATCGCCAGCCTGATCTTCGCCATCGGCATCATCGTCGCCAACGTGCCGGAGGGCCTGCTGCCCACCGTGACCTTGTCGCTGACGATGGCGAGCAAGCGAATGGCGCGCAAGAACGCCCTGATCAAGAACCTGGAGAGTGTCGAGACCCTGGGCAGCACGACGGTGATCTGCACCGACAAGACCGGCACCCTGACGCAGAACCGGTTGGCGGTGAGTTCGCTCGTCCTCGGCGGCGTCGAGTATCGCCACGACGCGCCGGAACTGGTCGGTGAGGCGTCGCTGATGCCGGCGCTGGCGGCGATGGTCCTGTGCAACGACGCGGCGCTGACCGAGGGCGGCTTCACGGGCGATGCCACCGACGGCGCGCTGCTGCAGTTCGCCAGGAAACATGCCGACCTGGCGGTGCGGCAACGCCGGCGGCGGCTGGCGGAGGAACCGTTCAACTCGCAGACCAAACGCATGATCGTGGTCGCCGATGCGCCGGACCACGGCCCGCCCGCCGCCTACCTCAAGGGTGCGCCCGAGGTAGTGCTCGGCATGTGCGACCGCGTGTTGCTGGATGGCGACGTCGTGGCGCTGGACGACGAGCGGCGACAGGCGCTGTTCGACGCCTATGGCCGGCTGGCCGACCGCGGCGAGCGCGGCCTGGCACTGGCCTGGCGGCCGACCGAGGACGGCGAGGTGCCGCAAGCCGGCTACGTCTTCGCCGCGCTGGTCGGCATGATCGACCCGCCGCGCCCGGAGGTGCCGGAAGCGCTCGCCAAGTGCCGCAGCGCCGGCATCAAGGTGGCCATGCTGTCCGGCGACTACGGCCTCACGGCGATGGCCATCGCCCGGCAGATCGGGCTGGTCACCGGCGAGGGGCGGATCGTTCACGGCGACGAGCTGGAGGGCATGGCGGACGCGGCGCTGCAAGAGCTGCTGCGCGACGAGGACGAGCTGATCTTCGCCCGCATCGCACCGGCACAGAAGCTTCAGGTCGTGAAGGCCTACAAGGCGCTGGGCGAGGTGGTCACCGTCACCGGCGATGGCGTGAACGACGCGCCGGCGCTGAAGCATGCCGACATGGGCGTGGCGATGGGGCGAATGGGGACTGACGTGGCGAAGGAGGCCAGCAGCATGGTGCTGATGGACGATAACTTCGCCACCATCGTCGCCGCCGTCGAGGAAGGCCGCACGATCTTCGACAACATCAAGAAGTTCATCGCCTACATCCTGACCAGCAACATCCCGGAGATCCTGCCGTTCATCGCCTTCGTGCTGCTGGACATCCCGCTGCCGCTGACGGTCGTGCTGATCCTGGCCATCGACCTCGGCACCGACATTTTGCCGGCGCTGGGGCTGGGCGCGGAGGCGCCGGAGACCGACGTGATGCGCAAGAAGCCGCGACCGCGCGGCGAGCGGCTGCTGTCGCGCAACCTGCTGCTGATGAGCTACGGCGTGATCGGGATGGTTCAGGCCGCCGCCGGCTTCTTCAGCTACTTCGTGATCCTGTATGCCGGCGGCTGGCAGTGGGGGCAGGACCTGGCGACGTCCGACCCGCTCTACCGCACCGCGATCACCGGCTTCTTCGCATCGATCATCATCTGCCAGGTGGCGGACGTGATCATCTGCCGGACGCGGCGGCAGAGCCTGCTGAGCGTCGGCCTGTTCGCCAACCGGCTGGTCTGGCTCGGCATCGGCGCCGAGCTCGCATTGCTGGCGCTGATCTCCTACGTGCCCGCGGCCAACGTGTTCTTCGGCACGGCGCCGCTGGAGCCGTGGCATTTGGCGCTTAGCGTGCCCTTCGCGATCGCCATCCTGCTCGGCGACGAACTGCGCCGCGCCTTCGTGCGGCGCGAAAATGCCTTCGTGTTGCGCTGGCTGACCTGGTAGGCGGCGCTAGCGGAGGAGGTTCAGGCCCCAGAAGACGGTGGCGGCGAGCAGGGCGGTCGCCGGCACGGTGATCACCCAGGCGGCGACGATGGTCAGGAAGTGCGCGCGGCGGACCAGCTTGCGGTGGCGCAGCTCCTCCGGCCGCAGCCGCAATTCCTTCTGGGCATGGTGCGGGCTGACCATCGCCCGACGGCGCTTGGAATGCTTGGTGAAGTATTCGCGGAAGAAGCC
>CAZVLI010000697.1:0-2779 GCA_964627965.1 uncultured Rhodospirillales bacterium | reverse complement strand
CCAACTATGACGAGGCCCGCGCACTATACAACGGATCGATTAACAAATATCCGTTGTTGATTGCCCGTTGTGCCGATGTCGCCGTTCAGCGTGTCGTTGCCGGCGCCACCGGCCAACGTCTCGTTCTGGTTGCCGCCGCTGACGCTGTCGGCGGCCTCGGTGCCGGCGCCGTTGGCCGCGCCGAAGACGATGTCGACACGACCCTGGTCGTTGGCGCCGGCACTCGGCGTGCCGACCATGAAGTCGAACAGGCCGTCGCCGTTCACGTCGCCGATGGCGAAGCCGGACGCGGTCGTCGGGCCGTCGACGCCGGTCACCGCGGTGACGCCATCGGGCTGCGGATCGGGACCGATGGCGACGTCGAAGCGGTCGCGCCCGGCCAGGATGCTGCCGAGCAGGTAGAGGTCCGAGCCCTGTCCGGCGAAGGTCTCGGCGTAGGGATCGAAGGCGATGTCGTCGCCGCCGTCGCCATCGACATCGCCGACATTGGCGACGGAACCGCCAAGCTTCTGGTTGTCGACGGTCCCGACCAGCTTGGTGTTGTCGGCGATCGGATTGCCGAAGCCGCTGCGCAGGTAGCCCTCGAGATTCTGCTGCGAGAACTGGTCGGACAGCTTCGCCAGCAGCACGGCGATACTGCCGCGCGCGGTGCCGCCCTGTGCGTCGTTGGGCAGGCCGATGGCGATGTCGTCCTTGCCGTCACCGTCGAAATCGCCAGCCGCCAGCCGTTGGGTGCCGGTGACGCCGGTGGTGAAGATGAAGGTATCGGGGTCGGTACCGAGCACGATCGAACCGGTCGGCGTGGTGTCGTCGGAGAACAGGAAGCCGACGTCGCCGCCGTTGGTGAACGCAAGGTCGGCCTTGCCGTCCTCGTTGAAGTCGCCGGCGGCCAGCCGGGTGCCGATACCATCGCCGACATTCGCGCCCAGGACCTTGAACCCGCGCGCGCCGAGCGCGTTGGTGTCGATGGTGTCCGGGAAACCCTGGTCGGAGCCGAAGATCACGTAGACGGCGCCCGACGCCGCCCCGTTCTCGCCGTTGCCGATGGCGCTGACCGCGATGTCGTCAAAGCCATCGCCGTTCACGTCGCCGACGCCGAGCACGTTGCGCCCGACACCTTCGTAGCCGTTGCCGGCGATGGTGAAACCGGCGTCGCCCAGGTTGGTGAGGTCGATGTCGTTGGCGCCCAGCGTCTGCGCGCCATAGACGACGTAGGCCGCGCCCGGGTTGGCGGCGCCGGTGAACTCGGCGCCGACGAGAATGTCGTCGATGCCGTCGCCGTTCACGTCGCCGGCGGAGCTGATCGCGCGGCCGGCGAAGCTGTTGGCCTCGCCGGTGAGCACCAGCCCTTCGTTGGCGGAAAGGTCGGTTACGTCGACGCCATCAAGCAGCGTGTCGCCGCCGAACACCACGAAAACCTGATCGCTGGCACCCGCCGGGATGATCAGGTCGGCGGTGCCGTCGCCGTTGAAGTCGCCCGATCGGCCGCCATAGCCGAAGCCGAGTTGCGTCTGCGCGTTGACGCCAACGATGGTGGTGCCGCTATCGCCGAGATTGTTCAGGTCGATCATCGCCTATCCCCGTTGCGCGAGGGCGGGCGTCTCTCACGGTCGCCTCGCCATGCCTGGTCCGTTCGTCACGTCCAGCTTCAGGGCGTACGCCACCGGGCGCCCGCATACCTGGTGCGGGGTGCCGGTCCGGCAGTCATCCAGACCGACGCGCTCCGATGACGCAGGCCGAATGCGCCGTCAGCAGATGGAGATGTTAGCGCAGGAACAGAGTTTCCGTAACGCCACACTCGCGCGCGAGCGTAGCATCAGCCGCCGTGGCAAACGCGGGGCAAAGACGGCGCGACGGTCAGGCCGGGCTGGCGGACTCCTCGCCGGCCCCGGCCGGCTCGACCTTCAGCACCACGCCATCGACCCCCGTGACGCGGATCTGGGTGTTCGCGGGCACGTCGGCACCCTCGATCTTCCACATCGTGTCGTCGACGTGCAGGCGGCCGCGGCCGTCGCGGATCGGCTCGGCCAGGGTGAAGGTGCGGCCGATATACTGGCTGCCGCGCCGGTTGAGCTGCGGCCGGTCGGTCTCGATCGGGTTCTTGCGCAGCCAGAAGCGGAACACCGCGATCGCCGCCACCGAGAGCACGGCGAAGATCAGCAGCTGGTACTCCCAGCCCATCGACGGCACGAAGAACAGCACCACGCCGACGACACCGGCGGCGACACCCAGCCACAGGAACACCGCGCCCGGCGCGAAAACCTCCAGGATCACCAGCACGATGCCGGCGATCCACCAGGTCCAGTGCGTCGGCGGGAACAGCTCGAACATCGCCCGACCCTCAGTCGCCGCCGCGTGGCGCCGGCGGCACCGCGCCGCCATTGCCGAGCGGCCGGCCGGTGCCGTTGGTCGCGCCGTTGCCGAAGGCCTCGCGGGCGATCTCGCCAATACCGCCGATGGCACCGATCACGCTGGACGCCTCCAGCGGCAGGAACAGGATCTTCTGGTTGTTCGAGGTGGCTATGGAACCGAGTTGCTCGACGTACTTCTGCGCCACGAAGTAGTTGATGGCGTGGATATCGCCGGCGGCGATGGCTTCCGACACCATGCGCGTGGCGTTGGCTTCCGCCTCGGCCTCGCGCTCGCGCGCCTCGGCGTCGCGGAAGGCGGCCTCGCGGCGGCCCTCGGCCTCCAGGATCGCGGCCTGCTTCTCGCCCTCGGCACGCAGGATCTCCGAGGACCGGTCGCCCTCGGCCTCCAGGATCACCGCGCGCTTCTC
>CAZVLI010000696.1:0-2781 GCA_964627965.1 uncultured Rhodospirillales bacterium | reverse complement strand
CCAGCGGCCGCGCGACCTCGACACCGGCCACGTCGCGCAGCTTGGCGGCGACAGTGTCGAAGTCGGCCAGCGCGGCGCCGCCCATCCCCTGCACCACGACGTGACCGTTCAGGCCCAGGATGCGGCCCAGTAGTTCGGCCCGGAAGCCGTTCATCACGCTCATCACGATGATCAGCGTCGCCACGCCGAGCGCGATGCCCAGCAGCGAGAACCAGGCGATCACCGAGATGAAGCCGTCGCGCCGTCGCGTGCGCAGGTAGCGCACCGCCAGCAGCCACTCGAAGCGTGCGAACACCGGCGTCAGCCGGCGAGCTTGGTGACCGCGGTATCCAGCGGCAGTTCCAGCCGTTCGCCGGTGGCGCGCCGCTTCAACTCGATGGTGCCGGACTTGGCGCCGCGCGGCCCGACGATCGCCTGCCAGGGCAGCCCGATCAGGTCCATCGTCGCGAACTTGGCGCCGGCGCGCTCGTCGGTGTCGTCGACCAGGACATCCTTGCCGGCGGCCTTGAGCTTGGCCTCCAGGTCAGCAACCAGCGCGTCGCACGCCGCGTCGCCCGGCTTCAGGTTGACCACGCCGACGTCGAACGGCGCCACCGCATCGGGCCAGACGATGCCATTGTCGTCGTGGCTGGCCTCGATGATGCCGCCGACCAGGCGGCTGACGCCGATACCGTAGGACCCCATCTCCACCTCGACCTCCGAGCCGTCGGCGCGCACCACGGTCGCGCCCAGCGGCTTGGAGTACTTGGTGCCGAAGTAGAAGATGTGGCCGACCTCGATGCCGCGCGTCGCCAGGCGCTTGTCGGCCGCGACCTCGGCCTCGAACCGGCCGGCATCGTGCTTCTCGTCGGTGGCGGCGTACTTCGCCGTCCAGTGCTTGATCACGTCCGACAGGTCGCTGTCGTAGTCGACCGAGAAGTCCGGCTGCTCGTCGAGATAGCCGGCGTCGCAGAACACCTCGCTCTCGCCGGTCTCGGCCAGGATGATGAACTCGTGGCTCATGTCGCCGCCGATCGGGCCGGTGTCGGCCTCCATCGGGATCGCCTTGAGCCCCATCCGCGCGAAGGTCCGCAGGTAGGCGACGAACATCTTGTTGTAGGAGTGCCGCGCGCCCTCGAAATCGAGGTCGAAGGAGTAGTTGTCTTTCATCAGGAACTCGCGTCCGCGCATCACGCCGAAGCGCGGCCGCACCTCGTCCCGGAACTTCCACTGGATGTGATAGAGGTTCTTCGGCAGATCGCGATAGCTGCGCACGCCCGCCTTGAAGATGTCGGTGATCATCTCCTCGTTGGTCGGCCCATACAGCATGTCACGGTCGTGCCGGTCGCGGATGCGTAGCATCTCCTTGCCGTAGTCGTCGTAACGGCCCGACTCGCGCCACAGGTCGGCCGACTGGATCGTCGGCATCAGCACTTCCTGCGCGCCGGTCGCATCCTGCTCCTCGCGCACGATCTGCTCGATCTTCTTCAGCACCCGGAAGCCCATCGGCAGCCAGGCGTAGATGCCGGCCGAGGTCTGGCGCACCATGCCGGCGCGCAGCATCAGCCGGTGCGACACGATCTGCGCCTCGGCCGGGTTTTCCTTCAGGACCGGCAGGAAGAACTGCGACAGCTTCATGGGGGCCTTGCCCTTTCGGGTTGCTGGAAGGCCCCTATTTAGGCGCTGGCTTGTGGGCTGGCAACGGCGGCAGGCCTTCACGGTCGCGGCAATAGGCGACGACGGCGGCATGATCGGCCGCGATCAGTTCCCGCCCGTCCAACCACAAGGCGCCTGTCGCGAGGTCGAGTTCCAACTCGCCCAGCACCACATCGGTGCTGTCGATGCGTCGCGCGCGACCGCGACGGAACAAGGACACCGGCAGCGAAAGGTCGAGGCGGACGCGCTCGCCCTGCAGGATCTGCGGCTGGGCGTTGAGATCGGCCGGCGCCACCGGCCGGCCCTTCACGTCGACGCCGGGCTTGTAGGCGACGTCATCGGCCGGCACATGCCGGACCAGCCAGGCGCAATCCTCCGCCATCGCCGGCGCGGCAAGCAGCACGAAGACAGCGGAAAGAAGGCGCCACATGGGCCGAGCCTACGCCCGACCGGTTAACAAGAAAAAAGGGCCGTCCCGAAGGACGGCCCGTAAGTTTTGGGAGGAAACGCCATCAAGCGTGCGTCGATGACATCAGCCATCCAACGCACCTCCAATCTGATTGCTGCAACGCACAAACGCAAGTGCAAAAACGTCGCAGGGAGAAGTTTTTTCGAATTTCTGACGTTATGTCAGTAGCTTAAGCGCAACAAATGGGCGTTTGCACATAATTTCGGCACGCTTAGCGCGTGCACAATTCTTCGCAACCGCAATATTAGAGAAGAAACCAGGCCGCGAGGCCGAGGAACGCAAAAAACCCGATGACGTCGGTCACGGTGGTCAGAAACACCGCCGCCGAAACCGCCGGATCGATCTTCAGCCGCTCCAGCGTCAGGGGAATCAGCGTACCGGCGAGACCGGCAACAATCAGGTTCACGATCATCGCCGCGCCGATCACGGCCGCAAGGCCGACATCCTGGAACCAGACAAAGCAGATCGCCGCCATCAGCACGGCGAACAGCACGCCGTTCAGGCTGCCCACGGCGACCTCCTTCAGGAAGAAGCGGACGGCGTTGGCCGGAGTCAGCTCGTGCGTCGCCAACGCGCGCACCGCCACTGTCACCGTCTGGGTGCCGGCATTGCCGCCCATTGAGGCCACGATCGGCATCAGGATAGCGAGCGCCACCAGTTGCTCGATCGTCGCATCG
>CAZVLI010000695.1:599-2794 GCA_964627965.1 uncultured Rhodospirillales bacterium | reverse complement strand
CTTTTTCCTGCAGATCCAAGGCTCCGGCGGGGTGGCGCTGCCCGATGGCTCGCGGATGCGGGTCGGCTACGCGGCGCAGAACGGCCATCGCTACTTCGCCATCGGCCGCGAGCTGATCCGTCGCAACGCGGTGCCGACCGAGCGCATGTCGATGCAGGCGATCCGCGCCTGGCTCGCCGCCAATCCGGCCGAGGGCGACAAGGTCATGCGAATGAACCCGTCCTACGTGTTCTTTCGCGAGAACAAGGCCGCCGGCGCCATCGGCGCCCAGGGCGTGGTGCTGACGCCGGACCGGTCGCTGGCCGTGGACCGGCGGATCTATCCGATGGGCGTGCCGATCTGGATCGATACCAGGCTGCCGGACGACAAGCCCCTGCAGCGCCTGATGCTGGCGCAGGATACCGGCGGCGCGATCCGCGGTCCGGTGCGCGGCGACGTCTTCTTCGGCGCCGGCGATGCGGCCGGCGAACTGGCCGGACGCATGAAGCAGGCCGGCGACTGGTACCTGCTGCTGCCGAAAACGGTCGATCCGCCGCCTTTCCTGTATTGACGAGGCCGCCCGGCTTCGGCCTTATCGGGCCCATGCCAGAGTCCCCGTCCGAGTCCACGCCCCCAGCCGCGCCGAACGTCGCCCTGCTGGTGACCTGTCTGGTCGACCTGTTCCGCCCGTCGGTCGGTTTCGCGGCCGTCAAGCTGCTGGAAGACGCCGGCTGTCGCGTCCACGTGCCGAAGCAGACCTGCTGCGGCCAGCCGGCCTACAATTCCGGCGCCCGCGCCGAGGCCAAAGCCATCGCGCGGCAGGTGATCGAAGCATTCGAGCCCTACGACTACGTGGTCGCGCCGTCCGGTTCCTGCGGCGGCATGCTGGCGCACCACTACCCGGAGCTTTTCCGCGACGACCCGGCCTGGGCGCGGCGCGCGCGCCGGCTCGCGATGAAGAGCTTCGAGCTGGTCTCGTTTCTGACCGACGTGCTGAAGGTCGAGACGGTGAACGCCGAGTGCGCCACCACCGCCACCTACCACGACAGCTGCGCCGGCCTGCGCGAGCTCAATGTGAAGGGCCAGCCGCGCAAGCTGCTCGACACGGTGGAAGGCCTGCAGGTCACCGAGATGGCCGATCCGGAGGCCTGCTGCGGCTTCGGCGGCACTTTCTGCGTGAAGTACGGCGACATCTCCGTCGACATCGTCGACCGCAAGCTGGCGGAGGTCGAGCAGACCGGCGCCGGCCTGCTGCTCGCCGGCGACCTGGGCTGCCTGATGAACATGGCCGGCCGGCTGGCGCGCCAGGGCAGCAAGGTCGAGGTCCGCCACGTCGCCGAGGTGCTGGCCGACATGACCGACGACACCCCGCCCATCGCGGGCAGCGAGGGGGCCTGACATGCAGTTCATGAATGCACCGGCGTTCAAGGAGAACGCCAAGGAGGCGATGGCCGACGCCAACCTGCGCGAGGCCATGGGCATGCTGCGCGTCGGCTTCACCGCCCGGCGCATGGAGGCCGCGGCGGGCCTCGCCGAGTTCGACGATTTCCGCGCCCGCGCCAAGGAGATCAAGGAACACACGCTGACCAACCTCGACACCTACCTGGAGCTGTTCGAGGAGAACTGCACGGCCGCCGGCGGCAAGGTGCACTGGTGCCCCACGGCCGACGATGCCCGCGCGGCGGTACTGGAAATCTGCCGCTCGGTCGAGGCGAAGACGGTGACCAAGGGCAAGTCGATGGTCGCCGAGGAACTGCACCTGAACCAGTTCCTGGAGCGCAACGACATCCGCCCGATCGAGACCGACCTGGGCGAGTACATCGTGCAGCTCGCCGAGGAACCGCCGAGCCACATCATCGGCCCGGCGATCCACAAGACCAAGGACCAGGTCTCCGACCTGTTCCAGCAGCACCACCGCCAGTACGGCATGACCGAGCGGCAGACCGAGCCGCAGAAGATGATCGCCGAGGCGCGCCAGGTGCTGCGGCAGAAGTTCCAGGATGCCGACGTCGGCATCACCGGCGCCAACTTCCTGATCGCCGAGACCGGCTCGACGATGATCGTCACCAACGAGGGCAACGGCGACCTGACGCAGATGCTGCCCAAGGTCCACGTCGTCGTCACCTCCATCGAAAAGGTGGTGCCGACGCTGGAGGACGTGTAGACGATCCTGCGCGTGCTGGCGCGCTCGGCGACGGGGCAGGAGGCGTCGGTCT
>CAZVLI010000695.1:0-589 GCA_964627965.1 uncultured Rhodospirillales bacterium | reverse complement strand
CCGCCGACACCACGCTCTCGACCGGCCCGAAGCGCGCCGACGATCTCAGCGGCCCGGACGAGTTCCACGTCGTCATCCTCGACAACGGGCGCTCGGCCATGCTGGGCGGCGAGTTCCAGGACATGCTGCGCTGCATCCGTTGCGGCGCCTGCATGAACCACTGCCCGGTCTATCAGTCGGTCGGCGGCCACACCTACGGCGCGGTCTATGTCGGCCCGATGGGCTCGGTGCTGACCCCATCGCTGCGCGGCATCGACGAGGCCAAGCACCTGCCCAACGCGTCGACCTTTTGCGGCCGTTGCGAAAGCGTCTGCCCAATGATGATCCCGCTGCCGAAGATGATGCGGCACTGGCGCGAACAGGCCTTCGAGAGCGGCGTCAGCCCGGCGGCCGAGCGCGTCGGCGTGAAGACATGGGCCTTTTTCGCCCGGCACCCGTCATTGTACCGACCCGGCGCGCGACTGGCGGCGTGGGCGTTGAACAAG
This sequence comes from uncultured Rhodospirillales bacterium, assembly GCA_964627965.1. GTDB lineage: Bacteria > Pseudomonadota > Alphaproteobacteria > JAVKFY01. The sequence continues at coordinate 104 of CAZVLI010000695.1, read as the reverse complement.
CTCGGCGGCGACGATGGCCGGCTGCGCAAGCTCTGGGGCGCCAGCGGCTGGACCAAGGGCCGCGACCTGCCGGCGCCGGCCGGTCAGACCTTCCAGGCGCAGTG
>CAZVLI010000694.1:0-2795 GCA_964627965.1 uncultured Rhodospirillales bacterium | reverse complement strand
GCCCAGCAGCTTCTCGGTCTCCGACGCCAGCGCGCGATACGAGATGCCGTTGGCTTCGGCATACCTGTGGGCGAAGTGGTCGGCCAGCAGGATCACGTCCGACGGCCGCTCGCGCAGCGCCGGCATGCGCAGGTTCACCACGTTGAGGCGGAACAGCAGGTCTTCGCGGAAGCTGCCCTCGCGGACCGCCTGGCTCAGGTCGCGGTTGGAGGTCGCGATCAGGCGGATGTCGACCTTCACTGGCTTGCTGCCGCCGACGCGGTCGATCTCGCGCTCCTGGATTGCGCGCAGCAGCTTGGCCTGCAGGCGCGGGTCCATCTCGGAGATCTCGTCGAGCAGCAGCGTGCCGCCATGGGCCTCCTCGAACTTGCCGACGCGGCGGGCGATGGCGCCAGTGAAGGCGCCCTTCTCGTGACCGAACAGCTCGCTTTCCAGCAGGTTCTCCGGGATCGCGGCGCAGTTGATGGCGACGAAGGCCTGGTCGGCGCGCAGGCTGGCCTTGTGGAGTGCACGCGCCAGCAACTCCTTGCCGGTGCCGCTCTCGCCGGTGATCAGGATCGAGGCTTCCGATGGCGCCACCTGGTCGGCGAGCTTCATCACCGACTGCATCGCCGGGTGCTTGTAGATCAGCGCGTGGCTTTCCTCGGTCACCGCCTCCAGGACGGCGGCGATCAGCTCCGCGTCGGGCGGCAGCGGCACGTACTCCTTGGCGCCGGCCTTGATCGCGCGGACCGCCGCCTCGGTGTCCGTCCGGATGCCGCAGGCGACCACCGGGATCGAGATCCGTTCCGACTTCAATTGCTCGATGAAGCTGCCGATGTCGTGGTCGACCTCCATCATCACGAGGTCGGCGCCATGGCCGGCGCGCAGGTGTTCCAGCGCCATCTCCGGCCCGGTGGCATGCGCAACCTTGGCGCCGCGCTGCATGGCGATCTTCGTCGCCGTGCCGGCTTGGCCATTCAACGAGCCGATGATCAACAAACGCATAGATCGGGACTCCCGGTCCTAGTCGAAGTAACGAACCTGCTGCGTCGGCGGCAGCACGGTGTTCAGAAGCATTTCCAGCCGGCGCGGGTTCTCCTGGCGGCCGATCGAGGCGGCACCGATCAGGTAGAGGTTCTTGATCAGCTGATCCTCGTCGGAGCGGCGCTCCAGCTTGGTGGCGAGCGGCGCGAAGACCATGTTGGCCAGGATCGCGCCGTAGAAGGTGGTGAGCAGGGCGACGGCCATGGACGGGCCGATATTGTCCGGGTCGTCCAGGTTGCCGAGCATCTGCACCAGGCCGACCAGCGTGCCGATCAGGCCCATCGCCGGCGCGACCTCGGCGGCCTTGCGGAAAACGGAGGCCGACTGGCGGTCGCGCTGTGTCGTCGCGCTGACCTCCTGACGCAGGAGCTGCTCGATCTCTTCCGCCTTGGTGCCGTCGACGACCAGCGATAGTGCGCGGAACAGAAACGGTTCGTCGCGCTGCGCGGCCAGCAGCGGCTGCAATGCCAGCACACCGTCGCGGCGAGCGCGGTCGGCCAGCTGCAGCACCCGGCGGGCGGCGGTGGTCGGATCGTTCAAACGACGGAACACCACGCGGCCGACGACCGACTGCGCGCGGACCACATCGTCGACCGAGAAGCAGATCATGGTGACGCAGGCGGTGCCGCCGATCACGATCATGATCGAGGGCAGGTCGACGAAGGCGGTCGCCGATCCGCCCAGCACCATGGCTGTCGCCACCAGGGCGAAGCCGCCGAGCAGTCCCAGAAGCGTGGCCAGATCCATCGCTTTCGCTCCGTCGTCCCTAGCCGCGGTCGTTCTTGATGATTTCCGTCATGGTCACGCCGAGGCGTTCCTCGACCACGACGACCTCGCCGCGCGCGACCAGGCGGTTGTTGACGTAGATGTCGATCGCCTCGCCGACCTTGCGGTCGAGTTCGACGATGGCGCCGCGCCCCAGTTTCATCAGCGAGCTCACCTGCATCGACGCACGCCCGAGCACCGCCGAGACGCTGACCGGGATGTCGTAGACCGCGGCCAGATCGGTGGCCGTGCGAACTTCCTCGCCATCGTCCTCGGCGCCTTCGACCTCGCCGCCGGCAGCCGGTTCCGGCTCGGCCGGCGGTTCGGCGTTGCTCAGGTCCTCGAAGTTGAGATCGTCGTTGTCGCTCATGGCACGTCGGTCCCTTGGGTCATCGCACCGCCGGACAGGTCGGGCAGGGCGGAATCGAATTCATCGGGTGCTTGCGGTTGCGGCGGCGGTTCCACCGCCGCGGGCATTTCGGGCGCGGGCGCCACCGGCTCTGGCGCGGGGGGCGTCGCGGTACGCTGGGCCAGGTCGTGCTGACCGCGGCAGTAGCGGTCGACGGTGGCCTCGATATCGGCCCGCAGCGCGGCGACGTTGCGTTCCGCGCCACCATCGGCCCACTCGACACGCGCGTCGCCGGCGGCCATGTCCGGTTCGCCGATCAGGACCAGTTGGCCGGCGAAGCCGGTGGTGCGGCCGAGCTCGGCGACGTGGGCTTCCAGGCTTTCCACCAGGGGCTCGGCGACGCGGATCACGACGCGCGGCTCGGTCGGCATCTGTCGCAGGCACTCCGCGACCATCTCCATCAGCTCGGTCAGCGGCTGCTCGGCGATCAGCGCAGGTGCCAGGCGGGTGGCGGCGGATAGCGCGACCTGCGTCGCGTCCGCCCTGATCGTTTCCAGGTCGGCGGCCACGGCCCGCTGGATGCCGCCCAGCATTTCGGCGGCGGCGGTCATGGCGGCGGCGACCTGCGCCTCGTGCTGTCGCTTGGCCTGTTCCA
>CAZVLI010000693.1:0-2795 GCA_964627965.1 uncultured Rhodospirillales bacterium | reverse complement strand
CGGCGACTTCAACGGCGACGGCTTCGACGATGCGGCCTTCTACAACAAGCGGAACTACGACGGCTCTTCACCCTCGTTCACGGCGATCGTCTTCGGCTCTCCGGACGGCATGCCGGAATCGGTGGATCTTGATGACGTCGGTGCGGCAGGCATCACATTCACGCTACCCAACTTCTTCTCACCCAACGGTATTGGCGACTTCAACGGCGACGGTATCGACGACCTCGTGTCCAAGGCGGCGAGTTTGAGCGGCTACGCCTATGTGGTGTTCGGTGTAGCTGGAACCGAGGATATCGATTCCGGCAACATCGAAGCCCGCAGCATACGCATCGAGAATTCCGACACGCAGATCAGCAGTAGTGCCCGGTTCTATGCTGTCGGTGCTGGAGACTTTAACGGAGACGGTTTCGCCGACGCCCTGGTAACGCACGTTGTCACTGGGGCAGGCGGAGAACTGTCGCGTGCCGCTCACATCCTCTTCGGTTCGAGCGACCCGACGGACATCGACCTTGCCAACCTCGATGGGAAGGGCATCACGATTTCGCCCGACCCCGATGGACCTCGCCTCAGCCACTACAAGAAACTGCATGCCATCGGCGACTTCAACGGCGACGGCTATGACGATGTCGCCTTGATGGCGGACCGGTCCGATGTCGGAAATGGCGTTGTCGACGAGGTGCAGGGATATATCGTCTTCGGTGGACCGGACCGAACTTCTTTCAATCTGTCGGACCTGAACGACACGCTCGGCGAAACCATCGTCCTCACCGATGAGCCCTTCTATGACGTCAAACTGGAGCCGCTCGGCGACATCAACGACGACGGCTTCGCCGACGTGGCAATCTCCACCTATGATCGCGACGTTATCGTCTACGGCCGACCCGAGCCGGTGCCGGTCGGTCAGTTGGAGGTCGGCACCAGCGGCGACGACTCGCTGATCGGTGACGGTGGGTCGGACACGCTGTTCGGCGGCGGCGGCAGCGACACGCTGCGCGGCCTGGAAGCCGCCGACACGCTGAGCGGCAGCCGTGACGACTGGCTCTTCGGCGGCGCTGGCAATGACCTGCTCAGCGGCGGCGCCGGCGGCAACAGTCTTTCTGGCCTTTTCGGCGGCGCCGGTGACGACACCCTGATCAGTTCCAGTCGCACCTTGCTCTTCGGCGGCACCGGGGACGACGAGATCGATCTCGGGACCGGCGAGCACATCCTCGTCCTCTCTCTGGGCGACGGAGACGACATCGTCAATGGCTTCCAGCCCGACAGGCACCGATTGGCGATCGAGGGTGTCGCCGATCTCGGCGACATCGTCGCGGTCGACACCACCAACGGCGCGCGGATCACGGTGGCGGCCGAAGGCGGCGGCCCGACGGTGAGCATCCTGCTCGCCGGCATCGCCGCCGCCGACATCGTCGCGCGCAACCTCTACGACTATGCGCTGATCCCCACCGCCTTCGTCACCGAGGACGAACCGGAGGTGGTCATGCCCGCGCGCGTCGGCACCGATGCCTGGGACACGCTGGCCGGCAGCCCCTTCGCCGACACCATTGCCGGCGGCATCGGCGACGATTGGATATTTGGCGACGGCGGCGACGACACGCTGCGCGGCGACACCGGCAATGACACGCTGGACGGCAGCGCCGATAGCGACAGCCTCTTCGGCGGTAGCGGCACCGACAGCCTGATCGGCGGCGCTGGCGACGATCTGATCCAGGGCGGTACCGGCAACGACCTTTTGACGGGCGGCGGCGACGCTGATCGGTTCGAAATTCAGGCGCTGGAAGGGCACGACACCATCGCCGACTTCGAGGACGGCAGCGACCGTCTCGCCCTGTTCGGTGCGCAGCAGCTCGACGACCTTCTGATCGTTGACACCGCCGGCGGCGCGCGCGTCTCGCTCGCGGTCGAGGGCGCCAACCCGACCGCCAGCTTCACCTTGACCGGCATCGACGCGGCGCAGCTGGCGACCGACGACTTCTTCATGCATTCGGCGGGATCGCAGGCGCTCGCCTTCGGCGAGACCCCGCCGCCGGAACCCGAGCCTGAACCTGAGCCTGAGCCCGAGCCCGAGCGGAACCCAGAGCCCGAAGCGGAACCTGAGCCCGGTCCTGGGCCCGACCCCGAGCCCGAGCCCGAGGTCGACGTCGCGCCGCTCGCCGGTGACGACAGCATGGTCGGCAGTGCCGGGGCCGACACCATGGCCGGCGGCGCCGGTGGCGACACGCTGGAGGGCGCGGCCGGCAACGACAGCCTGTGGGGCCAGTCGGGCGACGACTCCATCGTCGGCGGCGACGGCGCCGACCGCCTGTTCGGCAACGCCGGCAACGATGCGCTCGACGGCGGCGCCGGCGCCGACGTGCTCAGCGGCCAGTCCGGCGACGACACGCTGAACGGCGGCAACGGCGCCAACGTCCTGTTCGGCGGCGGCAACGACGACCGGCTGATCGGCGGCGCCCAGGGCGACGTGATGAACGGCAATTCCGGCGCCGATACGCTGGACGGCGCCGGCGGCAACGACACGCTGCGCGGTCAGGGCGGCAACGATTCCATCATCGGCGGCACCGGCGCCGACGCGTTGCTCGGCATGCAGGGCTTCGACACCCTGGCTGGCGGCGACGGCGCCGACACCTTGACCGGCGGTCTCGGCAACGACGTCCTCGCGGGCGGCAACGGCGCCGACATCTTCGTCTTCGCGACCGGTCACGGCAGCGACACGATCGTCGCCTTCCAGGTCGGTACCGACAGCCTGTCCTTCGTCGGCGCCGGCGGCCTTGGCGACCTGTCGATCACGGACGCCG
>CAZVLI010000692.1:0-2798 GCA_964627965.1 uncultured Rhodospirillales bacterium | reverse complement strand
CGCTGGGCGGCATGGGCATGAACGGCGGCATCCACGACGCGGTGAACCTGACCGACCGAGTGATCGAGGTCTGGCGTGGCGCCGATCCCGCGATCCTCGACGGCTACGACGCGCAGCGCCGCGGCGTGACCATGGAGTACGTCCAGACCGCCACGATCCAGAACAAGCGGAACCTGGAAGCGGCGACGGAGGAAGATCAGGTCCGTTTCCGCGACGAGATGCGCGCCGCCACCGCCGACCGCGACAAGACCCGCGCCTACCTGCAACGGGTCTCCATGCTCGCCAGCCTGAAGCGTGCGGAGGAGCTGGGCTAGAACCGCAGCGTTACGCGCAAGCCCGGCCCCGCGTCGGCAAGCTCCACAGTCGCGCCGTGCAGCCGCGCCACCGCGGCGACGAGGCTGAGGCCCAGGCCACTGCCCGGCGTGCCACGGCTCGCGTCGAGGCGCACGAAACGATCGAGCACGCGGGCGCGGTCGGCCTGTGGGATACCTGGGCCGCTGTCGCGCACCTCCAATGTCGTCGGCGTCGCGACATGCACCTTGATGCGCCCGCCCGGCGGTGTGTACTTGACGGCGTTATCCAACAGGTTGGCCAGCGCCTGGCTCAGCAACTCACGGTGCCCCGTCACCATCACGTCGGGCGCTATCTCGACGGAGAACGCCAGCCCGGCTTCCTCGGCAATCGGCTGGTAGATCTCGGCCACGTCAGCGGCGAGCGTCGACAGATCGGTGTCCTGCAAGTCGAGTCGGCCGACGCCACTTTCAGCACGCGCGATGTTGAGCAGCGCCTCGAAAGTGGCGAGGATCGCATCGAGCTCGGCACTCACTTGTTCCAGGGCCTCGCGCTGGTCGCCGCCACGGTCCAGCGCCGCCTCGATGCCGCCCTTGGCACGGGTCAGCGGGCTGCGTAGGTCGTGCGCCAGGCTGTCGGTCACCGCGCGCATGCCAGTCATCAGCGTCTCGATCTGCGCCAGCATGTCGTTGATGGTGGCGGCCAGGCGATCGAATTCGTCACCACTGCCGGACTGCGGCACACGTTGGGTCAGATCGCCACCGACGATGCGCTGGCTCGCCTCGCGCATTTCGTCGACCCGGCGCAACGCATAGCGGCCGATTAGCACGCCACCGCCCAGCGCCAGCACCAGCGCCGGCAGGATCGCCCAGGCCAGCGCCGACCACATGATCGCACGCAGGTCCTGGCGCTCCTGGGTGTCGCGGCCGACCAGCAACCGGAACCCGCCTTGCAGCATGAAGGCCTGCGCGCGGATGGTGTGCGGCGTCGTCGTCTCGTCCAACCGCCGCAGGACCGAAAACTCCAGCCAGCCCTTCGGGTCGGCCGCCGCCTCCGGCCAGTCCGTCAGGTTGCCGGCCAGCGCGCGGCCACGCGGATCGGCGAGCAGGTAGACGCCGGCCGGGTCGCCGTTCGGCCCGCTACGCTCGGCGATCACGCCGACCAGCCGCGGTAGGCCCTGGGTCCGGTACTGCTCGGCCAGGCCGCGGATCTCAGCCTCGATGGTGTCGGTGGTCTGCTGCGCCACCAGCCCGGCGGTCGACCAGTAGACGAAGCCGACCAGCGCCAGCAGCGTCGCCGCCAGCAGCACCAGGTAGACCAGCGCGATCCGGAACGTCGAGGTGCGAAGCAGCCTACTCGGCACTGATGGAGTATCCGCCGCCACGATGGGTGTGGATCAGCGCCTTGTCGAACCCCTTGTCGACCTTGCCGCGCAGGCGGCTGATGTGGACGTCAGTGACGTTGGTCTGCGGATCGAAGTGCAGGTCCCACACGCCCTCGAACAGCATCGTGCGCGTCACCACCTGACCGGCGCGGCGCATCAGGAACTCCAGCACTTTGTACTCCTGCGGCCTGAGATCGAGCGGGCGACCGGCGCGCGTCACCTTGCGGGTCAGCAGGTCCATCGTCAGGTCGCCGACCGTGAGCGACGTCGTCTCCTTGATCGCGCGCGGCCGCCGGGTGAGCGCCTCGACGCGCGCCAGCAGCTCGGCAAAGGCAAAGGGCTTGGTCAGGTAGTCATCGCCACCGGCCTTCAGGCCGACGACGCGCTCGTCGACATGCGCCAGCGCCGACAGGATCAGCACCGGCACGTCGATCTCGGCCGCCCGTAGCGCCTTGATCACGGCCAGCCCGTCGAGTTCGGGCAGCATCCGGTCGACGATCATCGCGTCATAGCCGCCGCCGGTCGCCAAATGCAGCCCGTCACGACCGTCGCTCGCCCGGTCGACCACATGCCCCGCCTCCGCCATGCCCTTGACGATATAGCCGGCGGTGCGATCGTCATCCTCGATCAGCAGCAGTTTCATCGTGCCCTACAATATAGGTGGCCCGGTTTGGGACCCGGACGAAAAAGGGGCGGACCGGTTGCCCGGCCCGCCCTTGGGCGCCGCGAAAGGGGGGAGGCGCGGCGCCCGGCCCGACGTCAGGCCACGGGGAGCTTGAGGCCGAGGAACAGGTCGCGGCCCTGACGCGTCACGAGCAGAACCACCGACTTTCGATCCTTGTCCGTCGCCGACTTCAGCGCCGTCTCGACCGCTTCCGGCGTTGCGACTTCCGTACCGCCGATGCGACGGATCAGGTCGCCAGGTTGCAGGCCACGCGGGTCCGCGTCGTCCACGTCCACCACCAGAACGCCTTTGGCATCGTCATCGAGGCCGAGCTGCTGGCGTCGCTCCGGCGTCAGCGTCGCGAGCTGTGCACCCAGCGCCTCGGAGGTGATCGAACGGTCCGGCGCCGTCCGGGCCGCCGTGGCGAACATCGTGGCCGGTTGCGCGCCAGATGTCGAT
>CAZVLI010000691.1:0-2802 GCA_964627965.1 uncultured Rhodospirillales bacterium | reverse complement strand
ACCACGACGCCGTCGCCGCCTGCCGCATCGGCCTGCATGTCATTGGCGACCATCAGGCCTGCCGCATGGCGGGCGGTTTCGCCGCCGCGCTGGCGGAACACATCGGGCCGCCGCCGCCCGAGGTGCCGGAAGACGAGATCGACAGCACCGACGCCGAGTTCGAGGCTGCCTTCGGCCGGCTCGAAGAAGTGGCGCCGGACCTGATGGAGCCGCTGTGCCGGATGCTCGACGCAGCCGGCTATGCCTACCAGTGCGGCGTCGAGGAGCACGGTCAGATGCTGGCGGTGCGGCTGCTGACGCCGCACGGTGGCCGGTACAACCTGGAATTCGAACGGCCGCTGGCGGAGATCGGTTCCGCCGACGAACTCGAGATCGACATGGCACGCGACGCCGAGGTCGAGCGCCACGGCTATCAGGTCATTCGGCTTTCGGCCGAGGACGTGCTGGAGAAGGCCGACCTCATCGTCGAGCGTTTGGCGCGCTTGGCCTAGATTGCCGCAACCGCGGTGAGGGATCGCGCGGATCGCTCGACTTGGACGATTGAAAACCTAAATCGACGGGATATTGCTCACATCATGTCGACTGGCCACCAACTTGCTGCGGCGGCGGCCCCGTCGCAAACGGCGATGAGACCCGTTCTCATTGGCGATGCGCAGTCGCGGCGATAGTATGTCTTTCTTGACGAGTCGCATGTTTTCCGGCGCCGCATCCGGCGCGCAAAAAGGCTTAGCGATGTCGCCTTCCGATCAGGTTCTTGAGTTTCTGGAGTTCGTCGAAGGGCAGCCGCGCCAGTCGGTGCACCAGCTGCTCGACAAGATTCTGCTGAAGAGTCGCCTGATGACCGGCGCCGAGGCCGGTACCGTCTTCATCGCCCGGCGCGGCGGCAAGCGCGCCTGGCTGGAGCCGGTCAGCATCCAGAATGACGCGATCCGCGTGCGCAGCCGCGATTTCGTGGTGCCGATCACCCGCACCACGATCGCCGGCTATGTCGCCGACAGCGGTGAGGTCGTGCGCATCGACGATGTCTACAAGATCGATCCCAGCTTGCCCTACAGCTTCAACCCGGAGTTCGAGGCCGACGGCTACCGCACCCGCTCAATGCTCTGTTTCGCGCTGACCAACTACCAGAACCAGGTCATCGGCGTGGTGCAACTGATCAACCGCCGAAACGATCGCACCGGCAAACTGACCCCGTTTACCAAGGCGCAGACCCAGCTGGTGCTGCCGATCGCGCGCGCCATCGCCACGCATATCGAGCGTGCCGACATGGTCGAGCAGATCCGCGCGCGCAACGTCAAGCTGCGCCAGCGCAACCAGGAACTGGCGGCCCAGCGCGCCAAGGTCGTGGCGCTGCAGGCCGAGACCGAAGACGCCTTCATGCTGTCGATCAACCTGCTGGCGCTGGCGGCGGAGATCCACGACGAGGAAACCGGCAACCACATCATCCGGGTCAACGAGTACAGCTACTTCCTGGCCACGCGGCTCAACATGCAGAAGGGCTTCTGCGACGAGATCCGGTACGCGGCGCAGTTGCACGACGTCGGCAAGATGAGCGTGAATACGGCGGTGCTGACCAAGAAGGGCCGGCTCAACGACGAGGAGCGAGCCGAGATGGACCGCCACCCGGTCTACGGCTTCAAGATCCTGGAACCCTCCCACCGGCTGCAGCTGGCGGCGGAGATCGCGCTGAACCACCATGAGAAGTGGGATGGCAGCGGCTATCCGAACGGTTCGGCAGGCGAGGACATTCCGGTTTCCGCCCGCATCGTCGCGATGGCGGACATCTACGACGCGCTGCGCTCCGAACGGCCGTACAAGCCGGCCTTCAGCCACAAGAAGAGCGTCGAGATCATGCTCAAGGGCGATGATCGTATCGACCCGCACGGCCACTTCGATCCGAAGCTGATGGACATCCTGCAGGAGCATCACGTCGGCATGGATGACATCTACGAACGCTTGAAGGACTGACGGAGCGACGGCCATGGAATGGCTTCGCCGCCTGCGCAACAAGTCGTCGCTGATCGCGCCGCTGCTGATGCTGGTGATCGGCACCGTGCTCAGCGTCCAGGACCCGCAGTTCCTGCGCACCTTCCGGCTAAAGGTGTTCGATCTGTACCAGCAGATCGAACCGCGCACCTACGACCAGGTGCCGGTGAAGATCATCGATATCGACGAGGAGAGCCTGCAGCGGCTCGGCCAGTTCCCCTGGCCGCGCACCAAGCTGGCGCAGATGCTGGCCGTCGCGTTCGAGGGCGGTGCCCGGGTGGTGGCCTTCGATATCACCTTCCCCGAGCCGGACCGAACGTCGCCCGAGCAAGTCCTGCCGACCTGGCTCGACGTTCCGGAGCTCGACCTGGAGACGCTGCCCGAGGCCTGGCGCAACTTCGCGCAGGCGATCCTGGAGAGCGTGCCCGACCACGACCTGATCTTCGCCGACATGATCACCCAGGCCAGCGGCTTCGATAAGCAGCACGGCGTGGTCGTTGGTTTCGCCTTCAACGACGATGCCGCGCCGGTGTCGCCGAAGGCAAAGGCCGGCTACGCCTATGCCTTCGGCGGTGGCGACGAGGCCGGATCGAAGGCTTTCGTGCCGCAGTTCACCGGCACCGCCGGCAATCTCGGGGTGATCGAGGAAGGCGCGGCCGGCGTTGGCAGCTTCAACATGTCGCCGGACGTCGACTCCATCGTTCGCCGCGTACCACTGGTGCTGCGCGGTCCGAACGGCAGCTTCTTCCCCTCGCTGGCGGCCGAGGCGCTGCGCGTCTACCAGGGCGCGTCGGGCTACGTGGTCAAGGCCGCCGG
>CAZVLI010000690.1:0-2803 GCA_964627965.1 uncultured Rhodospirillales bacterium | reverse complement strand
TCACCGTGCCGCCGCCCAGCTCCTGGATCAGCTTGGAGGAGATGTTGGCCGAGTGCAGGGCCGGCATGATCAGCACGTTGGCCGGCCCGGACAATCGCGAGAACGGATACAGCGCCTGCAGCCGCGGGTTCAGCGCCACGTCGGCAGACATGTCGCCGTCATACTCGAAGTCGGTGCTGCGGCTGTCGAGCATGGACACGGCGTCGCGCACGCGCTGCGCGGTCTCGCACGGCGGGTTGCCGAAGTTGGAGTAGGACAGCAGCGCCACACGCGGCTCGTGGCCGAGCCCGCGCGCCATCGAGGCGGTCTGCACCGCGATGTCGGCCAGCACCACCGACGAGGGCAGTTCGTGCACCGTGGTGTCGGCGACGAACACCGTGCGGCCGCGCGCCAGCACGATGGAGATGCCGAACACACGCCGGCCCTGGCGGGCATCGAGCACACGGCGGACCTCGTCGTAGCAAACGTTGTAGGAGCGGGTGAGGCCGGTAACCATGCCGTCGGCGTCGCCCTCGGCGACCATGCAGGCGGCGAAGATGTTGCGGTCCTGGTTGACCATGCGCTGGCAGTCGCGCTGCAGGTAGCCCTGCCGCTGCAGCCGCTGGTACAGGAACTCGGCGTAGCGCTGGTTGTGCTGGCTAAGGCGCGCGTTGTGAATCTCCAGCCCGTCGACATCGTTGATGCCGAGCTTGCCGAGCACCTGGCGCACCTCATCCTCGCGACCGACCAGGACCGGCGTGCCGTAGCCGGCGTCGCGGAAATGGATCGCGGCCCGGATCGTGCGCTCCTCCTCGCCCTCGGCGAAGACGATGCGCTTGGGGTTATCGCGCACGTGGTCGTAGATCATCTGCAGCGAGCCGGCGGTCGGGTCGAGCCGCTTGGCCAGTTCCGCCTTGTAGGCCTCGAAGTCGGCGATCGGCTTCTTCGCCACGCCGCTGTCCATCGCCGCCTTGGCCACCGCCGCCGGAATCTCCTGGATCAGGCGCGGGTCGAACGGCACCGGGATGATGTATTGCGGGCCATAGGCCAGCCGCTCGACCTGATAGGCGTGGGCGACCTCGTCGGGCACGTCCTGGCGCGCCAGCTCGGCCAGGGCCTGGGCGGCGGCGACCTTCATCTCGTTGTTGATGGTGGTCGCCCGCACGTCGAGCGCGCCGCGGAAGATGTAGGGGAAGCCGAGCACGTTGGTGACCTGGTTCGGGTAGTCCGACCGGCCGGTGGCGACGATGGCGTCGTCGCGCACCTCCTTGACTTCCTCCGGCGTGACCTCCGGGTCCGGGTTGGCCATGGCGAAGATGATCGGCTTGGCCGCCATGTTGCGCACCATGTCGCGCGTCACGGCACCCTTCACGGACAGGCCGAAGAACACGTCGGCGCCGTCCATCGCCTCGTCCAGGGTGCGGAACTCGGTCTCGGCCGCGTGTGCCGACTTCCACTGGTTCATGCCGTCCTCGCGGCCGCGGTAGATCACGCCACGGGTGTCGCACAGGATCACGTTGTCGGCGCCGAAGCCCATCGCCTTCACCAGCTCGGCGCAGGCGACGCCGGCGGCGCCGGCGCCGTTGATCACCAGCCGTGCGTTGGCCATGTCGCGGCCGGTCAGGTGCATGGCGTTGACCAGGCCGGCGGCGGCGATGATGGCGGTGCCGTGCTGGTCGTCGTGGAACACCGGGATGTCCATCAGCTCGCGCAGCCGCTCCTCGATGATGAAGCAGTCCGGCGCCTTGATGTCCTCCAGGTTGATGCCGCCGAAGCCGGCGCCGAGGTAGCGGACGCAGTTGACCACTTCGTCGACGTCCTCGCTCTCGACCTCCAGGTCGATGGAATCGACGTCGGCGAAGCGCTTGAACAGGACCGACTTGCCCTCCATCACCGGCTTGCCGGCGAGCGCGCCGATGTTACCGAGCCCGAGCACGGCGGTGCCGTTGGAGATCACCGCGACGAGGTTGCCCTTGGAGGTATAGTCATAGGCCAGCGAGGGATCGCGCTCGATTTCCAGGCACGGTGCGGCCACGCCCGGCGAGTAGGCCAGCGACAGGTCGCCCTGCGTCGCCATCGGCTTCGTTGGAATAATTTCCAATTTGCCGGGGCGACCGCGGCTGTGAAACCGCAGGGCCTCTTCGTTGGTATAGTCGTTGTCGCTCGACATGCTGGTACCGCCCGACGCTAGAGGTTTGTTTTGATTGGACACAATGGTTACCGACGACGATATCCGGGCGGCACGGGAAACCGCAATGGCGCTGCTGCGATGCGGTCGCGAAGGCCCAGTCTAGCGATCCGGGGATGACGGAACCGAGGCAGCCCGCGAAAGCGGCAAAAGCACCCAAGCAAGCCGGGGCGGACGCCGGCGCGACGCCGATGATCGGCCAGTTCCTGGCGATCAAGGCGGACTATCCCGACTGCCTGCTGTTCTACCGCATGGGCGATTTCTACGAACTGTTCTTCGACGACGCGGTGGCGGCCGCGGCGGCGCTCGACATCACGCTGACCAAGCGCGGCAAGCATGGCGGGGAAGACATCCCGATGTGTGGCGTGCCGGTCCACGCGGCGGAGACCTATCTGGCCCGGCTGATCCGGCGCGGCTTCCGGGTCGCCGTGTGCGAGCAGGCGGAGGATCCGGGCGAGGCACGCCGGCAGCGCGGCTACAAGGCGCTGGTGAAGCGCGAGGTGGTGCGGCTGGTCACGCCGGGCACGCTGACCGAGGACGCGCTGCTGGACGCGCGGCGGCACAATTACCTCGCCAGCTACGTGGAGGTGCGGGGCGAGGGCGCGCTGGCCTGGGTCGACATCTCGACCGGGGCGG
>CAZVLI010000689.1:0-2804 GCA_964627965.1 uncultured Rhodospirillales bacterium | reverse complement strand
TACACTCTTTCCCTACACGACGCGGCAGTTGCCGGTCGGCCTCTTCCGGCCCGAAGCCGTCCTCGAAGTGAACATGCGCCGCGATCGGCGCGACGGCGTTGGCCAGTGCCCAGTCGACGGAGCCCCAGTTGTAGGTCACCAGCAGGTCTGGGCTGCCGCTTCGGATGGTGCGGCGCATCTGCGGGATGTTGAGGAACGACAGGCGCGGGTTGGCCGGCGGCTCGACATAGTCGACGTTCACACCGTCCGGCATCTTCTCGCGCGCGCTGAAGTCGCCGCTCAGGGCAACGACGGTATGCCGCGCCCGCTGGCCCAGCCTCGCGGCGATGCGGGCGAAGCGAACCTGCGCGCCACCGACTGCGAATGTCGGGAAGACATGAAACAGGCGGCGCGGCTGGTGATCGTCACCGGCCATGCGCCGCCTGCCCCACGAACGCTATGCCGCTCAGGCCGCGCCGCTCTTCACGGCATCGTAGCGGAAGTTGCTCTTCACGTAGTCGATGATGTGCTGCACGCAGTCATCGACCGCATCGTGGCTGGTGTCGACCACGAGTTCGGCTTGCTCCGGCGGCTCGTACGGCGCGGAGATGCCGGTGAAGTCCGGGATCTCGCCAGCACGGGCCTTCTTGTAGAGACCCTTCGGGTCGCGCTGCTCGCAAACCTCGAGATCGGCCTTTACGTAGATCTCGTGGAACTGGTCACCGGCCGACTTGCGCGCCCGCTCACGGTCGGAGCGGTAAGGCGAGATGAACGCGGTCACCACGATCATGCCGGCCTGGCTGAGCAGCGCCGCGACCTCGCCCACCCGGCGGATGTTCTCCGCCCGGTCCTCGGGGCTGAACCCGAGGTCGGCGCACAGGCCGGTGCGGACGTTGTCGCCGTCGAGCACGTAGACCTGATAGCCCAGGGAATAGAGCCGCCGCTCGACCTCGACCGCCAGCGTCGACTTGCCGGCGCCGCTGAGGCCGGTGAACCACATCACGCCGCCCATGTGGCCATTGCGCTGCGCCCGCAGGTCGGGCGTCACGTCGTAGTCGACGCTGTAGATGTTGGTCGCGCGAACGGTGATCAGGTGGCGCTGGTCGGCATAGCCTTCCATCGAGATGATGCCGCCGCCGGCGATGTCGTAGCCGTCGACCAGAACGAAACGGCCGAGCCGCTGGTCGTTGGAGAAGTCGTCCAGCGCGACGATCTGCTCCGCACGCAGGGTCACCTCGGCGACCGCGTTGCGCGGCACTTCCGAACCGCCCGCGTCGAGCGATAGGTCGTCGGTGTCGACAACCTGGTCGATGGACTGCACCCGCACCGGCACGACGGCGGTGGCGAGCTTCATCTTGAACCGGTCGCCGACCGTCAGCGGCCGCTTGCCGAGCCAGAACAGCCGGCCGCGGAACACGTCGGTCTCCACCGGCGGCTCCGACTCCAGGCTGCAAATCTCGCCGCGCTCGACGAAGATCTGCTCGTCCAGGGTGATGCCGACGCTCTGGCCAGCCGACCCGACGGTCGGCTGCTCGTCGACGCTCCAGGCCTCGATCGAGGCGACCCGCGCGGTCTTGTTCGACGGCGAGAACAGCACCCGGTCGCCGACCTTGATGCTGCCGCTCTCGATGCGGCCGGCGATGATCCGACGGTGGTCGAACTTGTAGACCGCCTGCACCGGCATGCGCATCGGCAGGTCGACCGGCTGCGTCACCACCTGGAACTCGTCCAGCGCCTCCAGCACGGTCGGGCCGCGATACCAATCCATGTTCGGCGAGCGCTCGGCCACGTTCACGCCTTCGCGTGCCGAGATCGGGATGAAGAACACCGGATGCACGCCGAGACCGGCGAGGTAGTCGGTGTACTCGCGCTCGATCTCCTGGAAGCGCTTCTGGTCGTAGCCGACCAGGTCCATCTTGTTGACGACGACGGCAACCTGCTTCACGCCCAGCAGGTGCAGCAGATAGCCATGCCGGCGGGACTGCTCGCGCACGCCCTCCTCGGCATCGATCAGCAGCAGCGCCGCGTCAGACGCGGCCGCGCCGGTGACCATGTTCTTGAGGAATTCCTTGTGGCCCGGCGCGTCGATGATCACGTACTCGCGCTTCTCGGTCCGGAACCAGATCTGCGACGTGTCAATGGTGATGCCCTGATCGCGCTCGGCCTGCAGCGCGTCCATCAGGAAGGCATACTCGAACGGCATGCCGCGTCGCTCGCACATCGCCTTGATCGACTCGTACTTGCCCTCGGGCAGCGAGCCGGTGTCATGGAACAGCCGTCCGACCAGGGTCGACTTGCCGTGATCGACGTGGCCGACGATGACGATCTTCATGTTCTCGCGGGACTGGGTCATGACCGCGGCTCCCTTACATATAGCCCGCGGCGCGAAGGCGCTCGAACGCGTCCTCGGCCTCGTGGTCCATGGCCCGACCGGACCGTTCGGCGATCTTGGTGGTCTCCAGCTCGGCGATGATCTCCGGGATCGTCGTGGCGTTGGAGTCGACCGGGCTGGTGATGTCCTGGTCGCCGAGCGAGCGGTAGCGCTTGCCGTCGCGCGCGAAATACAGCGGCACCGTCGGGATGCCCTCGCGCAGCGTGTAGCGCCAGATGTCGATCTCGGTCCAGTGCAGCAGTGGGTGGATGCGCACGTGCGTGCCGGGCGGGAAGTCGGTGTTGAACTGGTTCCAGAACTCCGGCGGCTGGTCCTTGAAGTCCCACTGCCCCTGGGTGCCGCGCGGGCTGAAGTAGCGCTCCTTGGCGCGGGTGCCCTCCTCGTCGCGGCGGATGCCGGCGAGCACCGCGTCGAAGCCGTGCTTGTGGATGAC
>CAZVLI010000688.1:0-2812 GCA_964627965.1 uncultured Rhodospirillales bacterium | reverse complement strand
GTCGCGGCGGCGTGCGTCGACAGGTCGGCGGCGGCGGTACGGGCGGCCTGGCGGGCGCTCTCGCCGGCGGCCGCGATCTGCTCGGCGCCGCGATGCCACTCGGCGTTGGCGGCACGAATCTGCGCTTCGGCATCGGCCACGGTTCGGCCGAGCGACAGTTCCGCCTCGCGTTCCAGATCGCGGGTACGTTCGGCCAGGCGCTGGCTGGCCTCGTCGCCGGCCTCGTCGACCAGCACGGCGGCGCGCCGGATCTCGTCGCCGGCCTGGTCGACGCCGGCGCGGGTCTGGGCGACGGCATCGTCAACCGCGCGCACCGCCGCCTCGGCGGCATTCATTGTCTGACGCGCGGCGTCCTCGGCGACCCGTTCGGCCCGTTGCTGGAAGGCGCGGGCAGTATTGTCGAGCAGTTCGTCGGCATGTTTCGCCGCGACGTCGAGGCGGGCGGCGCGGTCGTCGAACTGCTCGCTCGCCAGCCGCAGGGTCTCGCGGGCGCGGGCGGCGGCCTGGGCCACGGCGCGGCGCTGATCGCCCAGGGTAGCCTCGATCTGCTGGCCGCCGACCCGCAGGTCCTCGACCGCGGCCATCACCTGCTCGGCGTCCTCGCGAAGCTGCTGGCCCTGTTCCAGCGCGCGGTTCGACAGGTCGTTGGTGGCGGCGAGCGTCTTCTCCGCCAGCGTCACGAGGTCGGCGCCAATCTCGCCGCCACGGGCGTGGGCCTGCTCGATCGCCGAGACGAGCTGCTGCAACTGCTGCTCGCGCTCGCGGCCGGCCTCGACGGCGCGGGTGCCGGACGCATCGATCATCTCGGTCAGGCGCGAGACCTGCGCGGCGAGGGTGTCGCCGATGCGCTGGGTGCTGTCGCCCGCGCGGTCGACGGAACGGTCCAGTTCGTCGCGGAACCGCGTGAGCGCGTTCTCAAGGTCGGTCCGCTCCGACGCGAAACGCTCCGTCGCGCCGGCGATGGTCTGAAGCTGGCGCTCCATGTGGGTCGCTTGGTCGCCGGCCCGGGCCTCGGCGGTGTCGATCGCCGCCAGCATGGTCTCGGCCCGTCGGTGCAGGGCCTGCTCCACGTCGCCAAGCTGACGTGCCGCCAGCGACGACGCCGAGGTCAGCGTATTGGCCTGTTCCTGCAACGCATCGGCGACGGTCCGCGCGCGCTCCCCGGCGGTGCGGTCGGGATAGGTCAGCTCGCGCAGGCGGCGGTCGAGCGCACGCGTCGCGCGGCGCAAATCCGTTGCCTGGCGGGCGAGCAACGCGGCCAGCCAGATCACCAGCAACGGCACCGCGGCGGCGAGTACCACTGCGGCCAGGTCGGAGGCTGGCATCGTCAGCGCGATGTCGGGCTGGCGGCGGACATACACCATCACCAGGCCAAGCCAGATCAGGCTGGCCAGCAGCCCGAGCAGGAACCAGAGCCATTCGCCGGCGCCGCGCGACCCGCCACGGGGCGGCGGCGTGCCATCGTCGCCGCCACCGCCGTCGCCGCCATTGCGGACCTCGACAAGCTGGCCGCGAGAGACCGCGACCCGCGCATTGGTGTCGTTCGTCGTGCTCATCGGACCGTGGTGCCCGGCAGGGCGGCGACGTCACGGTCCTGGCTGCCTGTTTCCCGAGCGATCGGCTGGCGCGCGTGCTGCACCAGGTAGAAACGCGGTGTGTTGACGGTGTGGGTAATCGCCAGATGGAACTGCACCACGTCGCCGGGGCCGACGAAGCCCTCGGTGAAGCGGATCACGTCGTTCGGCTCGACGATGTCCTCCACCACCTTGAAATGGTCGGAGCGGAAGGGGCGGTTGGCATCGGTCTCCTGGCCGAAGGACAGGCCATCGAAGTAGTCCGACGACTGCCCGACGTTGCGCTCCAGCTCCATGTTGTAGAAGTCCCAGACGTAGTCGGTGCGGTTTATCACCACCTTGGTTAGCGCGAAGCCGACCGCGTGGAAGGTATTGAGCCGACTGCCGAAACGGCCGTCGTGGACGTTCACGTAGAGCACCGTGTCGCCGTCGGCGAGCACCTCCTCGACCACCACGAAGGGGTCCTCCACGGTGCCGGTGCCGGTCACCGCCAGCAGGCGGAAATTATCCGACGCCGAGGCGAAGGTGATGCCGGGGAGGGCGAAGGTCTGGGCGCGGACGGACTCCGGCCCCGCGACGGCGAACCACATCGCCGCGAGCGCCAGCGCCAACACTCTCCGCATCGCCTCCGGTCTCCGCCGTTACAAGCTTCCCTGTGCCGCCATCATCGCACTGACGGCAGGCCAGCGTCCATCTATGCGGACGTCACGCGGCGGCGATGTCGGCGAGGTCGTCGAGGCACCGTTCGATGTCGCGACCGGAGGTGTCGAGCACGAAGTCGGCCTTGCCGTAGAGCGGCTCGCGGCCTTCGAGGATGCGGCGCAGGTCGTCCATGGCCTGCCGGTTGCCGGCCATCGGGCGCTGGTCGCCCTGTTCGACGACGCGGGCCATGTGCTCCTCCGGGCGCGCCTTGAGCCAGACCACGCGGCAGGTCGCCATCAGCCGCTCCAGCCCGGCCGGGTCGGCGGCGAGGCCGCCGCCGACCTCGATCACCGCGCGGGCGTTGCCGGCGACGATGTCGTCCAGGCAGCGGCGTTCCAGGCGGCGGTAGCCGGCCTGGCCGAACATGTCGAAGACTTCCGACAGGCCCATGCCGGCGGCATCGGCGACCGCCTGGTCGAGCTGGATGAAGGGCACGTCCAGCCGCTCCGCCAGGGCCTTGCCCAGCGTCGACTTGCCGGCGCCGCGCAGGCCGATGAGCGCGATCCGGTCGCCGCGCGAGGTGGATTCCGGCCGCC
>CAZVLI010000687.1:0-2823 GCA_964627965.1 uncultured Rhodospirillales bacterium | reverse complement strand
CCGGGCGGAACGCGAAGCGTGTAGACCCGGGGTCCATGTCTGCGCAGTGTACCGTGGTCGACATGGACCCCGGATCAAGTCCGGGGTGACGTATTCTGTTTGGGCTGTAGCGACTCACTGGCACGAACTCAATGGCGATCCGGCTCTATGTGGAAGCGGACCTGGCGGCGGGCGCTGGCGTCGCGTTGGCGGCGGGCCAGGCGCACTATTTGCGCCAGGTCATGCGCAAGGCCGCTGGTGCCGAAGTCCTGCTGTTCAACGGGCGCGATGGCGAGTGGCGTGGCGCCGTCGCTGACTTGGGCCGCAATGGCGGGCGGATCGAGGTCGAGGCGCGGTCGCGTGAGCAGGTCGGCACCGTCGGACCGGCGCTGCTGTTCGCGCCGGTGAAGAAGGACCGGGTCGACTTTCTGCTGGAGAAGGCGACGGAACTCGGGGCCACGTCGCTGCGACCGGTGATCACACAGCGCACGGTCATCGAACGGGTGAACCTGGACCGCTATCGCGCGATCTGCATCGAGGCGGCGGAGCAATGTGGGCGGCTTGATGTGCCGGCGCTGTCCGAACCGCGGCGGCTGCGCGAGGTGCTGGACGACTGGCCGGCCGACGAACGGCTGCTGTTCGCGGATACCGAAGGCGGCGTGCCGATCGCGTCGCTGCCGCCCGCGAACGACGCGATCCTAATCGGACCGGAGGGCGGCTTCAGCGAACAGGAGCGCGGCTGGCTGGCCAACGCGACGGCGATCTCGCTGGGTCCGCGAATTCTACGCGCGGAGACCGCCGCGGCCGCGGCGCTGGCGCAATGGCAATCGCGTTTCACTCTCAATTCCGAGTGAAATTGTCGGGCTTGTCAGGGCGGCGGTCTTGCGCCTAGGTTCGCTGAAACTTACGTGCACCTACGCATAGGTCGACCGACCGGCGCACGGGGCCGGCGAACGGAGAACGACAATCGCATGTCCGGCGTTTCCAAAACGGTCGACTGGCGTGCCGACCCGCTGACCAAGGACGATCTGGTCAGCTATCTCGAACAGGGCTGTAAGCCGCCGGAGCAGTGGCGCATCGGCACCGAGCACGAGAAGTTCGGCTACCACCTGGACGACCTTCGGCCCCTTGAATATGACGGCCCGCGCGGCATCAAGGCGATGCTGGAGGGCTTGCAGCGTTTCGGCTGGGAGGCCGTGAACGAGAAGGGCAACGTGATCGCCCTCAGTTCGCCGTCCGGCGGCTCGATCACGCTGGAGCCCGGCGGACAGTTCGAACTGTCGGGCGCGCCTTTGGAGAACCTGCACCAGACCTGCGCCGAAGTGCACGAGCATCTGGCCCAGGTGAAGGAAGTGGCGCACGAGATCGGCGCCGGCTTCCTCGGTCTCGGGTTCAACCCGAAGTGGACCCGCGCCGACATCCCGATCATGCCGAAGGGCCGCTACGGCATCATGCTGCGCTACATGCCGACCAAGGGCGACCACGGGCTCGACATGATGCTGCGCTCGTCGACGGTGCAGGTGAACCTCGACTTCGCGTCCGAAGCCGACATGGTGAAGAAGTTCCGCGCCAGCCTGGCGCTGCAGCCGATCGTGACGGCGATGTTCGCCAACTCGCCCTTCGTGGAAGGCAAGCCGTCCGGCTACATGAGCTACCGCAGCTTCGTGTGGACCGACACCGACCCGGATCGTTGCGGCATGCTGCCCTTCGTGTTCGACGACGGCTTCGGCTTCGAGGCCTATGCCGAGCACGCGCTGAACGTCCCGATGTATTTCGTCTATCGCGACGGCAAGTACATCGATGCGTCCGGGCAGTCGTTCCGTGACTTCTTGGCCGGCAAGCTGCCGGCCTATCCGGACCAGCGGCCGACCATCAACGACTGGGTCGACCACCTGACCACCTTGTTCCCGGAGGTGCGGATGAAGCGCTTCCTGGAGATGCGCGGCGCCGACGGCGGCCCCTGGGGCCGGCTGTGCGCGCTGCCGGCCGTATGGGTCGGTCTGCTCTACGACGACACGGCGCTGAACGCGGCGTGGGATCTGGCCAAGGACTGGTCGATGGCGCAGCGCGAGGCCTTGCGGCGCGAAGTACCGCGGGTCGGTTTGGCTGGCGAGATCGAGGGGCTGAACGTACTGGAACTGGCGCGCGAGGTGGTGAAGATCGCCGACGCCGGGTTGAAGGCGCGCGGCCGCCAGGGCGCGATTTCGAACGACGAGACCGAGTACCTGCTGCCGCTGAAGCAGATCGTCGAAGAGGGCCGCTCGCCGGCGCAGGCGCTGCTGGATGCCTACGAGAGCCGCTGGGACGGATCGGTCGATCCGGTTTACGCCGAGCAGGCCTACTGATCTTGCCCGTCACCCCGATCCTGGACGTCGCGGACCCGTTCGCGGTGGAAATGGGCGCGGCGGAAACGCCCGGCTACACCATCGTCGGCTATGCGTGGCGCAAGCGCCCCGCCGACAAGCCGGCGCTGCTGTTCAGCCATGCCAACGGCTTCAACGCCGAGTGCTACGTGCCGTTCCTGGCGCGGCTTGCCGACGAGTTTCAGATCTTCACGTTCGACCTGCGCGGGCATGGCCGGTCGACCGGCCCCGCCGAAGCGACGCACGATACCTACGGCCTGAACGACATGGGCCGCGACCTGGCGGCCATCGCAGGCATGATGCGCGAGCGCATCGGTTCCGACACCGTGGCGCATTTCGTGTCGCATTCGGTCGGCGGCCACATCGCGATCCTGCAGCAAGGCCATGAGTGCCCGGTGCCGTGGGCGACGATGACGATGTTCGAGCCGCCACAGCCCTCCGCCAACCAGTCGCTGCTCGACGCTCTCACTCGAATTCTGAG
>CAZVLI010000686.1:0-2826 GCA_964627965.1 uncultured Rhodospirillales bacterium | reverse complement strand
CCGGTGGAGATGCCGATCTCCGCGCCCATGCCGAACTCGCCGCCGTCGGCGAACTGGGTCGAGGCGTTGTGCAGCAGGATCGCGCTGTCGACCTTGCGGAAGAAGGTCTTGGCGGCCGTCTGGTCCTCGGTGACGATGGCGTCGGTGTGGTGCGAACCGTGCGTCTCGATGTGCCGGATCGCGTCCTCCACGCCGTCCACCGTGCGCGCGGCGATGATCGGCGCCAGGTATTCGGTGTCCCAGTCGGCCGGCCCGGCGGCGATGACGCGATCGTCGGCTTGCTGCACGGTCTCGTCGCCCCGCACTTCGCAGCCGGCGTCGAGCAGCGCCTTCACGATCGGCGCCACCAGCTCCGGCCGGGCGCTGTCGAACAGCACGGTCTCGGCGGCGCCGCAGATCGAGGTGCGGCGCATCTTCGCGTTCAAGACGATGTCGCGCGCCATCGCGGCGTCGGCGGCGCGGTCGACGTAGACATGGCAATTGCCATCCAAGTGGGCGATGACCGGCAGGCGGCTTTCGTTCTGCACCCGCTCGATCAGGCCCTTGCCACCGCGCGGCACGATGATGTCGATGAGGCCGACCATGCGCAGCATGGCACCGACCGCGGCACGGTCGCGCGTCGGCACGAGTTGCACCGCCGCTTCCGGCAAGCCGGCCTCGCGCAGCCCTTCGGCCAGGCAGGCGTGGATCGCGCGGCTGGAATGGAAACTCTCCGAGCCGCCGCGCAGGATCGCCGCGTTGCCCGACTTCAGGCACAGGCCGCCGGCGTCGGCGGTCACGTTCGGGCGGCTCTCGTAGATGATGCCGACGACGCCCAGCGGCACCTTCACCCGCGCGATCTTCAGCCCGTTCGGCCGCTCCCACTCGTCGACCACGGCGCCGATCGGGTCGGGCTGCTCCGCGATCCCTTCCAGTGCCTGGGCGATGCCCTCGATCCGCTTCTCGTCGAGCAGCAGCCGGTCCATCAGCGGCGCCGCGACGCCGTTCTCGGCCGCGGCCTTCATGTCCGCCGCGTTGGCCTCCAGCAGCTTTGCGGTCTCGCGCCGGAGCGCGTCGGCCGCCTTTGTCAAAGCCAGGTTGCGCTGCGCCGCCGACGACTGTGCCAGCAGCGGGACGGCGGCCTTCGCGGCGCGCCCCAGCTCGCGCATCTGCGCCTCGATCGCGTCGTCGTCGTTGCGGATTTCTGCCAGGCTCATGGCGTCGTTCCCTGTTTCTTGTCGTGCAACCTTAACACCGGCCACTTACCCGGTGAACGCGAGGTCGTCGCGGTGGATCATCTCGTGGCGGCCGTCGTAGCCGAGGATCGTCGCAATCTCCTTGCTGCGATGGCCCTTGATGCGCGTGGCGTCGTCCGCCGAATAGGCGATCAGGCCGCGCGCCAGCTCCGCCCCGTCGGCGTCGCGCACGACGACGGCGTCGCCGCGCTGGAACCTGCCTTCCACCTCTGTCACGCCGGCCGGCAGAAGGCTCTTGCCGGATTTCAACGCCGCGGCCGCACCGGCATCGATGCGGATCGCGCCGGCCGGCTTCAGGCTGCCGGCGATCCAGCGCTTGCGGGCGCCGTCCGGCGTGCCCTGCGCCGCGAACCAGGTGCAGCGTGCGCCTTCCAGCATACGGGTCAGAGGGTGCAACTCGCGCCCGTTGGCGATCGCCATGGCACAGCCGGCGCGCATGGCGATCTTCGCGGCCGCCAGCTTGGTCACCATGCCGCCGCTGCCGACGTTGGTGCGGCTGCCGCCGGCCATCTGTTCCACGCGTTTGTCGATCCGTGCGACCTCGGGGATGAAATCGGCGCCGTCCTCGCCGGGGTCGGCGGTGTAGAGCCCGTCGACGTCGGACAGTAGCACGAGGCAGTCGGCGCCGATCATCGCCGCCACCCGCGCCGCCAGCCCGTCATTCTCGCCGAAGCGGATTTCCTCCGTCGCGACGGTGTCGTTCTCGTTGATCACCGGCACGGCGCCGCGCGTCAGAAGGCGTTCCACGGTGTTGCGGGCGTTGAGGTAGCGCCGGCGCTGCTCGGTGTCCGATGCGGTGAGCAGGATCTGCGCCACGGTGATGTCGTGCCGCGCCAGTTCCTCCTGATAGGCGTGGGCCAGCCGGATCTGACCGGTGGCGGCGGCGGCCTGCTGGTCCTCCAGCATCAGCGCCCCGGCCTTCAGCCCCAGCGGGCCACGCCCCAGCGCGATCGCGCCCGACGACACGATCAGCACCTCGGTGCCGTTGCCGCGCAGCTTGGCGATATCGTCGGCCAGCGCGCGCAGCCATTCGCGCCGCAGCGTCCCGCGCGCCTTGTCGACCAGCAGCGCCGAGCCGATCTTCACCACCAGCCGGCGCGATGCGGCGAGCGGCTGGTTCATGGCCGCCATGCCTCCTGCTCGGCCGGCGCCTCGTCCTCGCGCTGTGCGACGATCTCCGCCGCCAGCGCCCGCAGCGCCTCGCGCACGCCGTCGCCGGTGACGCCCGACAGCCGCAGCACGTCCACGCCCGCCGCCTCGGTCAGCGCCGCCGCGCGCTCGTCGATCTCGTCCTCGGTGAGCGCGTCGCACTTGTTCAGCGCCACGATCTCCGTTTTCGCCGCCAGTTCCTCGTCGTACGCCTCAAGCTCGGCCCGCACGGTCCGATAGGCCTCCGCGACATCCTCGCCGGTGCCGTCGATCAGGTGCAGCAGCACGCGGCAGCGCTCAACATGGCCGAGGAACCGCAGGCCCAGCCCGGCGCCCTCGTGCGCGCCCTCGATCAGGCCGGGGATGTCGGCCAGCACGAAGCTGCCGCCGTCCAGGTCGACCACGCCGAGCTGCGGGTGCAGCGTGGTGAAGGGGTAGTCGG
>CAZVLI010000685.1:0-2829 GCA_964627965.1 uncultured Rhodospirillales bacterium | reverse complement strand
TGCTGGCGCTGGGCAGCGCGAACCGGGCCTAGGCGGTGAGCTACGGCACCGAGGCTGGGCTGTTCCAGGCCGGCGGCGTGCCGGCGGTGGTCTGCGGCCCGGGCAACATCGAGCAGGCGCACAAGCCCGATGAGTTCGTCGAGGAAAGCCAGATCGTCGAGTGCAGCCAGCTCATCGGCCGCGTGCTGGATCACCTGGAAGGCAAGTAGGGCAGCGCCGACGCACGGCGCGACACCACCTACTGTCCGTCACGCGGATGGACGTGGATGCCCCGAACAAGTCGGGGCATGACGCGCTTCTATTGATCCCACCCAAAACGTCATGCCCCGGCTTGTCCGGGGTATCCACGTGGTGAAGCCGCGTCCGGCGTCTCAGTACAAGGAGAGTGGCGACATCACGGTGCCACCACGCGGCATCTACCTGACGAATGCGCGCAACTTGTCGAGCACCACGGCTTCGAGTTCGCGGTCGAGGTCCTTCGCCATGGCTTCCTCCATGGCGTAGAAGATGTCGTCGCGCTCGGACAGCGTGATGCCCTCGGCGATCGTCTGGGTCCGCGATGCATTGGCCTCGGCAAAGCCGGACGCGAGTCCGCCGGCCCGCGTCACCTGCAACCGGGCCGCGACGCGTCCCTTCAGCCGGGCCGCTTGGTCGGTGCTGACAAGGCCAGTCAGGCCCTTGCGTGTCGGCAATTCTTCCTCGATCACCGAGGCATCGACGACCGTGAAGGTGGCGGTGCCGCTGCTGCCGACCGCGTGTAGCCGGTCTTTCGCCCAGCGTGCCACGGTATCGGACAGCGACACCGGGAAACGGTGTTCCACGTTCGGGGCTTCGAGCGGCGGGCGGTAGGCGACGTTGACCTCGATCGCGGCGACGTCGAGCGCGATCGGCTGCTTGTCCAGATAGGTGATCTGCGGATAGGTCGCGGGCGGCGGCGAGGACTGGCATGCCGCCAGTCCGACGATCAGCAGCAGCATCGACACCCAAACAGCGCGCATCATCACCTCCCCGACGGCCGCAGGTCCTCCAGGTCATACAGATAGGGGGTGTTGCAGAACTCGCAACGCACCTCGATCTTGCCGTCGTCGGCCAGCCCGGCCAGTTCCTCGCCATCGAGCTGGCGCAGCACCGCGACCGCGCGCTCCGGCGTGCAGCGGCAGCCGAAGGCCACCGGGTTGGGGTCGAACACCCGCACGCCCTCTTCGTGGAACAGCCGGAACAGCAGGTCGTCTCCGTCCAGGCCCGGGTCGAGCAATTCGTTGCGCGTCGCCGTCGCCAGGAAGGTGATGGCGCGATGCCAGGCCTCGTCGGTGTCTTCGCGATCGAACTCGGCGCCGCGCGCCATCAGGGACGGGTCGCCTTCCGGGAGCCGTTGCAGCAGCAGCGCGCCGGCTCGCCAGGCGCCCGCCGGTCCGGCCCGGCCGGCCGCCACGTGCAGCGCCGCCGGGATCTGCTCCGACTCCTGGAAATAGTGGTGTGCGCAGTCGGCCAGCGTGCGGCCTTCCAGCGACACGATGCCCTGGTAGCGGTCGTTGATGCCCTGGTCGACGGTAAACGCGAGGTGCCCGGCGCCGAGCAGGCGCGGCACCGATGCGCGCCCGTCCTCAATGGCGTCATCGGGCGCCGAGCTCTCCGGATCGAACTGGGCATAGCCGCGCATGCGCCCCGGCGTGGCCAGGTCGGCGACCAGCATGCGGCACGGGCCGTCGCCCTTGGCCTGCAGTGTGAAGATGCCATCGAACTTCAGCGCCGAGGACAGGGCGGCGGTCAGCGCCAGCGCCTCGCCCAGCAGCGTTGCCACCGCAACCGGATAGCCGTGGCGGGTCAGCACGTCGTCGGCGGTCGCGCCGAGCCGCACCAGCCGGCCGCGGATCGGTCCCGACTCGAGCTGGAACGGCCGGACGAGATCGTCCCGGCCCACATCGCCGGGGCTCAGGTCAGACACCAGGTGAGAATGCCCTTTTGCGCGTGCAGGCGGTTCTCGGCCTGATCCCAGACCACCGACTGCGGCCCGTCGATCACGTCGGCCGTGACCTCCTCGCCGCGATGGGCGGGCAGGCAGTGCATGAAGATCGCGTCCTTCGCCGCGCCCGACATCAGGCGCTCGTTCACCTGATAGCCGGCCAGCAGGTTGTGCCGGTCGGACCCCGGATCGTCGTGCATCGACACCCAGGTGTCGGTCACCACGAGGTCGGCCGCCTCCACGCCGGCCTCCGGGTCGGTGGTGACGACCACGTCGCCGCCGTCCGCCAGCGCCTGCTCCACCGCCTCCGGCGGCGGCGCCAGGGGTTCCGGGCAGGCCAGGCGCAGGCGGTAGCCGAAGCGTGCGGCGCCGTCGATCCAGCTGCGCGCCATGTTGTTGCCGTCGCCGACCCAGCTGATCGTGTGCCCGTCGATGGTGCCGCGATGCTCCTCGAACGTCATCACGTCGGCCATCAGCTGGCACGGGTGGTTGTTGTCGGTCAGGCCGTTGATTACCGGGACCGTGGCGTACTGCATCATCTCTTCGATCAGGTCGTGGCCGCGTGTGCGCACCATGATCGCGTCGACATAGCGCGAAAGCACGCGGGCGGTGTCGGCCGGGCTCTCGCCACGGCCGAGCTGCATGGTCACGCCTTCCAGCACGATGGTCTGGCCGCCGAGCTGACGCATCGCCACGTCGAAGGAGACGCGCGTGCGGGTCGACGGCTTCTCGAAGATCATCGCCAGCATCTTGCCGGCGAGCGGCGCATTCTCATGCGCCGCCGCCATGCCTTGTGTCGGCCGGCCGGCCTTCAGCTCGCCGGCGATATCGAGGATGCCGCGCAATTCCTCGCGCGACATCGTGTC
>CAZVLI010000684.1:0-2833 GCA_964627965.1 uncultured Rhodospirillales bacterium | reverse complement strand
GCGGAGGCGGAGAAGGAAGTGGCGCGCCTCATGGGCTTCGGCCCGGACGAGAAGGCGACGACCTTCCAGCGCGATTTCGAGTATTTGACGGGGACGGTTGGGCTCAGCCGGGACGACGCGCTCGATCGGCTGCGCAAGGGCACGTCGGTCACCGTCAATGCGAACGCCGCCGACAAACCGCTGTCGCCGAACGACCTGGGCAAGCTGCGCGATCGCGCCGGCAACCGGCTGCCGTTCGGTACGACCGCCCGTCAGGCGCGGGAGGCAGGCGCGGCGGTGTTCAGCGAACGTGAGCAGGCGCAGCGCAGCGCCGTCACCACGCTGCAGCCGGTGATCGACAAGCTTAGCAATCTCGCCATCGGCGATGGCGGTCTCTTGCTTGGGAATGAGGCGGGCCTCTTCGGCCGTGGTGTTGCGGAGGTGGAGGCGCTTTACGGCAAGATCGCGCAGGAAAATCCGAAGATCGCCGAGTTCGAGTCCCTACGCCAGGGCTTCCTCAGCCAGTTCGCGCGCATCGCCGGCGAAGTCGGCGCACTGGCCGAAGGCGACGTCGAACGCGTCGAGCAGCTGCTGCCGACGCTCACGGATACGCCGGCCATTGCGCGGCGAAAGATGGGCAATCTCAACAGCTTCTTGAAGGAACGGCTCGGCGAGGCGCCGCAGCCTGGCTCGCCGGCCGGGCTGGAGATCCCGAGTACGTCTTCACAGATCCAGGCCGACCCGGCAGCGTCACGACCGACGAGCGCGGCGCGGCGGTGGCGGTGGGACCCGGCGACCCGCAAGTTGGTGCCGCGCTGATGCCGAACCTGGTCGAGATCCCCGGCATCGGCGAGGTCGAGTTCCCGGACGGCATGACGCCGGACGATATCGCCGCCGCGATCGAGCAGATGCAGCAGGGCCAGGCGCCGGCGGCGGACGCCGCCGCGGTGCCGCAGGCGTCCTTCGGCGATGGTCTGGCGCGTGGGTTCGCGGACCGCGTGCTCAACAACGCCGTCAACCTGCCGGCGGTCGCCAGCGAGCTCATGAACATCCTGCCGGGCCGGCTCACCCGTCAGGTCCAGGGTCGCGATACGCTGGCGGCGCCCCGCACCTCGCCGGCGACGGTCCGGGCGGCAATGGGGTCGCTGCCGGCCGCCGTGCGTGCTGCCAACCCTGGGACGTTCGGCCTGCTGGCGGCACAGAACAAAGCCGCCGGCGCGCCAACGCTCGGTGAGGAATTCCGCGACAGGCAGGTGGCAGAGGCTGCGGACGCAGCTCGTATCGCCGAGCAGCAGCCGACGGCGACGACGGTCGGCAAGGTCGGTGCGGATGCGCTGACTCTGGCGCTGGCACGGACGCCGCTGGCGGTGATGCGCGGTGCCCGGCCGGCGCTACAGGCGCCGGCCGCCACCACGTCCGTCGCGCCGCAGAGCTTCAAGAATCTAGCGCTCCGGGTACGAGACCACGCGGCGATGAAAGCGTTGGTGCGCGGCGCTGGGCGTGCAGGTGAGGCCGGTGTCGAGGGTGCGCTGATCGCTGCGCTGGAGTCGAGCGACCCGGTCGACAAGCTGTTCACTTCGGCCGGCGCTGCCGCCGGTCAGGCCGCAGGCAGTGCTGCGCGGACGATGCTGAGCCAGGCGAAACGGCATCCGTACGTCACGCTCATGCTGGGCTACATCTTCGCTGATAGACTCGCCCAGAACGTCATACCGGGCGGCGGCGCGCCATCCATTTTCGAAGCCACTGATCGCGCGTTCGATCATGCGACCGTCGCGCTGCTGGCCGGCCTGGGGGCGTCAATGGCCGGTGCCGGCCGCGGTGCCCAGCGGCACCAGGCGGCGCTGTACGCGGCTTTCGCTGACGCCCGCCGCGCGATTCCGCGAGGTGCGGTCATCTCCGGGATAGACGCAGCGCGTCAGGCCGGTGGTGCCGACTTCCTGCGCGGCTTGCTCGGCATTGCCCAATCGCCGGATAGCTTCGACGCAGCCGAGGTCGAGCAGGTCGAGACCGCGATCAAGAAGGGCACCCTGGGCGAGACGATGACGTCGTTGCTGGCCGACGACGGCTTCCGGACTCGCCTGGACGCAGCCTTCCGGACCGACGTGGCGGCGGCGGCCTGGTCGGAGCTGCGTGATGCGTTCGACCGGGACGTGATGGTCCACAAACCAGTGCGCGCACGGGCCGCCGTCGAGGCGGCGGCGGCGCATGTGCCCCAGGCGGTGGGCCGGCAGCTAATGGCGGCGAAGGGGCCGCGCGCCGCGCTGCGTGTGGCGTTCGGGCGCCCGGACAATGCCACGGCCATCCTGGAGGGCGTTTCCGAGAAGGAGCGCCAGGTGCTGTTGGAGGCAAACCTCGACCGCCTGATCACCGCCGCGGTCGTTGAGCCTCGACGCGCTGGCGGCAGGATGGACATGAGTATGGTGGGCATCGACGCCGGCGCGTTGCGCCGATTGTGGCACGAGCAGCCGGAGGTGGTGCGCAACGCCTACGCCGCGCATACCCGCGAAGCCGTTGATGAGTTCGTGAGCCTGATCGGTGGCTTGCAGCGGCCGATATACGAAACACCGTCGGTGCTGGCGCGCGCGCTGATGAACGAGAACAGCGTGCTCACGACGCGCCTTCTCGGCACCGAGGAGGTGGCGCCGTGAGCGCCGAGATCATCCGCATCGCAGCGGCCGATGAAACGGACGGCGAGGTGTCGTCCGCCTGGTCGCCTGAGGCGACCGCACAGCTCGATGAGCTGTTGCGTCGGCACAGCGAACACCAGCGCAAGGTCCGGGACCTGGCGGCGTGGCTGGGCGCGCGCGACGCCGACCTGGCGCTGGTCGACCCGGATTTCACGTTCGATGCCGTG
>CAZVLI010000683.1:0-2844 GCA_964627965.1 uncultured Rhodospirillales bacterium | reverse complement strand
CCTGTTCGGCGACGAGGCCGTAGATCACTAGCGGCACCGAAGGCGGGATCATGATGCCCAGCGTGCCGCCGGCGGCGATGACGCCGGAAGAGAGCGAGTCGTTGTAGCGGTAGCGGCGCATGTGCGGCATCGCCACCTTGGCCATGGTCGCGGCGGTCGCCAGCGACGAGCCGGAGACGGCGGAGAAGCCGGCGCAGGCCAGCACCGTCGCCTGCGCCAGGCCGCCGGGCCGTCGCCCAACCAGCGCGTAGGCCGCTCGGTACAGATCCTCGGAGATGTTGGAGCGGTGAATGAACACGCCCATCAGGATGAACAGCGGGATCACCGACAGGCCGTAGTTGGCGCCGAACTCCATGGTCTGCTGCGACATCATGGTGAGCGCGCCGTGCCAGTTCCAGTCGCGGGTGTAGGCGAAGCCGACGAGCCCGACGATGAGCGTCGCGAAGCCGAGCGGCAGGCCATAGAAGCACAGCAGCAGCAGGACGATGAAGGCGATGCCGGAGAGCAGCATGGGTGGGCGTCAGGAACCGTCGCCGCTGTCGCGAAAGAGCTGGCGGCGCAGCGCATCGAAGTGGCCGCGGCTCCAGATCGCGCCGCTGATCAACAGCACGGCGCCGATGATCAGCAGGATGCTGGCGCCGATCGGCTGCACCCAGAGCGGCAGATCCAGCACGGTGGAGCGTTTGTCGGTCCCGTAGAGGTCGATGCCGTAGACCAGCAGCCGCCAGGTGATTAGGAGGAAGGTGAAGATCGAGAAGATCACCACCGACCAGCGCCGCACCGTTGACAGGTGCCGTTCGATGAAGCCCTCGAACAGGGTCACCGTGATGTGGTCGTTGGTCGCGGTAGTGAAGGCCAGCCCGGCGAAGATCGTGATCACCATCAGGTATTCCACGATCTCCGCCGTGCCGAAGATGGAGTGGTGGAAGACGTAGCGCCCGATCACGTCGGCGAAGGTCAGCAGCATCATGGCCAGCAGCGCGGTGCTAGAGATGATCCCCAGCACCCGCATGGTCATCAGGAACAGTCGCCGGAACATGCCGCTGCCCTCGCGCGATCAGGCGTTCAGGCTACATCTTCTTCAGCTTGGCGGTCTCCTCCGCCAGGGTTGCGCGATAGAAGTCGATCGCCGCCTGACCGTCGACGCCCATGGCGCCGACCTTCTTGTTCCAGGCGTCGATCAACGGCTGGCCGAGCTGGATCAGCTTCTCCATCTCCGCGTCGTCGCCCTTGACGAACTCGACGCCGGCGCCGCGCACCTTGGCGACGTTGCCCTTGTGCTTCTTGTCCTGGAGGTTGCCGATCCACTGGGCGAAGTCGCCGCCGGTCGCGGCCAGGATCGCGTCCTGGTCCTTCTTGTCGATCTTGCTCCACTTGGCGGTGGAGACGAAGAAGGAGAAGGACGGCTGGAAGATCTTGCGGCTGAACTCGGTGATCGACTTGGTGTAGGGCGTGAGCTTGAACTGCTCGGTCGAGCTGGTCGGGACGCCGGTGTAGCCGTCGACCACACCCTTGGAGATGATCTCCAGCATCTGCACCGCCGGGCCGGACACGACCGGCGAGCCGGTGGCCTTGATCACGTTGGCGGTCGTGCCGGGCAGGGCCCACATCTTGCGGTCGACGATGTCCTGCACCGTGCGGATCGGCTTGTCGATGGTCGACGCGAACTCGGCGCCGTTCGACGCGAAGACGGTCAGCAGGACGACGTCCTTGTACTCGCCCTTGTCGGCGAAGAACTTCTGGTAGGTCTTCCAGAGCGCCACCGACGCCGGCTCGGAATCCTCCGAACCGACGAAGGGGAGGTGCGCGACCTGCACACTCGTCACCCGGTTGGCGATGAAGGTATTGAACTGCAGCGCGCCGTCGACGACGCCGTTGACCACAGCGTCATACTGATCGGGCGGCGCGGCGACGCTCTTCGGCGGGATGCGCAGCTTCACCCGGCCCTCGGTCGCTTCCGAGATGCGTCGGCCGAGCTCCGGCACCATCTCGGTGCACATGTAGTGCTGCGGCGGGAAGAAACAGTTGAACAGGATGGTCTCGGCGGCCTGCGCCGGGCTCGTGAGAGCCGGTGCCATGCCCAGCGTCGCTGCCGCCAGGCTCGCCCGGATGATCGTCTTCATGGCCTTCCTCCCATTTTGAACTGCTCTCGATCCGACGCCATCGCCGGCCGGGGCGTTCGCTTATTCAGTCTTGCGGTGCGATTGCGCGCGCGCCCTCCGCACCATCGGTCTTCTTCTGTTGCGTCGGTTGTTCCCCGACCTCGAGCCAGTACTGGCGCGCGATGTGGTCGCGCAGCTTGCGCAGGCAGATCATGAAGCAGTCGCGTTCTTCCGGCGTGAGCGCCGACATCGAGTGTTCGTTGCGCGCCAGCGCGAAGTCGAGCAGGGCGGCATGCTGTTCGCGGCCAAGCGGCGTGACGGTGAGGAGCAGGGCGCCCCGATGGTTCGGTGCCGGGTCCGAATTGACCCAGCCACGCTGGACCAACTTCTGCACCGTGCGACTGAGCTGTCCCTTGTCCAGCAGCATGGCGCGGCTCAGGTCGGCCAGCGACGCCGATTCAAGATGCAGGATATTGGCCAGGACACGCCATTCGCCGAGGCTGACGCCAAACTGGCTGTTGAACGCGGCCTGACCCTTGCGGTCGGAGAGGCTGGCCAGCATCGCCAGCTGGTACATCGGTGCTTCGCGAATATCGTCCGACGGCCGCGATGCACCTGCGACCTCGTCGATCTCGTCCGCTTCCCCGGTTGCCGCTCGTTCCACCGCTCTTCCCGGCGTTCTGCTTGAGTGTTGACCTTATCAACTGTTGATGCTGTCAACGATGTTCTGTCGAGTCAAGCA
>CAZVLI010000682.1:0-2851 GCA_964627965.1 uncultured Rhodospirillales bacterium | reverse complement strand
CAAGGGCTCTCGGTCTGCTACGACACCATCGTCCGCCGCCTCGGCGGCGACCTGTCCGGCGCCGAGGCCGCCTTGCGACGCGCCGACGCGCTCGCGCCGAACCAGCCGGCGATCCTGATCCAGCTCGCGCACGTCGCCAGCGCCGTCGGCGATACCAATGCACAGCGCGACTGGCTGTTGCAGATCGAGGCTGCCGGCGCCGCCGATGCGGCGATCCTGAACGACATCGGCATGACGTTGCAGATCGAGGGGCGCCATGCCGAGGCGATGACCTGGTTCGAGCGGGCCGTGGAACACGATCCGACCTGCGTCAAAGCGCTGAACAACATCGCCGCCGCGCATGGCCGCCAGGGCCGCGCCGTTGAGGCCCTGACGCTCCTGCGCAAGGTGGTGGCGCTGGAGCCGGATGCGCCGTGGGCCAGGTCGAACCTGGCCAACGTGTTGCAGAACCATGGCCTGCACGAAGAGGCCATCGAGCAGTATCGCGAGCTACTGGCGCGGTCGCCGTCGGAGAGCAACGTATGGCCGTGCCTGCTGCACTCGCAGCTCATGCTATGCGACTGGGACGGCCTGGACCGCGCCTACGCCGAGACCGAGGCGGCGATGGAGCGGCTGGCGGACACGGGCGAAGGCGAAGGCGTCCTGGCCTTCGGGCTGCTGAACTCGCCGGTTTCGATGGAGCTGCGCCGCCGTGTCGCGGAAGCGCTGTCCGCCGACACGACGCGCAAGATGGCCGGCACCGCCCTGCCCGCCCCCGCGCGGATCGAGCGTCGGGGCGACAAGCTGCGCATCGGCTACCTGTCGGCGGACTTCCGCGACCATTCCGTCGCCACGGTGTTCCGGCCAGTGCTGGAAGCGCATGACCGCGCCGGTTTCGAATGGCACGCCTATTCGATGGTGTACGGCAGCGACGCGACGCGTCGTCATTTCGAGGACAGCTTCGACGGCTTCACCGACATCACGCAGATGAGCCACCTGGACGCGGCGCAGGCAATCCGCGACGACGGTATCGACGTCCTCGTCGATCTCGCTGGTCTGCAGGTCGGCCGGCGCTACGAGCCGCTGGCGCTGAAACCGGCGCCGGTGCAGGCGCATTGGCTGGGCTTCGGCGCCACGGTCGGCGGCAACTTCATCGACTACCTGATCACCGACGAAGGCTGCATGCCAGAGCCGTTCCGCCCCTATTGCGCGGAGAAGCTGGTGATGCTGCCGCACTCGTTCATGCCGGTGGCGCCGGACCTGCCGGACCGGGAGATGCCGACGCGCGCCGAGGTCGGATTGCCCGAGGACGCCTTCGTCCTGGCCAACTTCAACGAGCCGTACAAGCTGGAGCCTGCGGTCTGGGACCTGTGGATGCGCATCCTGCGGGCGAACGACCGGGCCGTGCTATGGCTGGTCGAAGGGCCGACGGCGGCCAGCAGCAATCTCCGGCGCGAGGCGGCGGCGCGCGGCGTCGACCCGGATCGCTTGATCTTCGCCGAACGCTGGTCGCGGCCAGCGCACCTGGCCCGCGTGCCGCTGGCCGACCTGGCGCTCGACTCGCTGTACCACGTCGGCGGCGTGACCACGGCCGATTGCCTGTGGCGCGGCCTGCCGGTGCTGTGCTGGGCCGGGCCGGCGCCGAACGCGCGCACCGGCGTGTCGTTGCTGCGCGCCTGTCAGGCCGACGGGCTGGTGGCCGAGACCCTCGACGACTATGCCGACATGGTCGCGCAGTTCATTGCCGAGCCAGCGCAGCTGGCACACTGGCGGCAGCACCTTTCGCGCCGCGACCTGCCGGCGTTCGACGTGAAGCGTCTCGCGAGCGACCTGGAGCGCGGCTATCTGGCCATGTTCGAACGTCATCGCGACGGGCTGCCGCCGGCCGACATCGTACTGGATTAGCCAGTCCGCTTCGGCCAAGCTGCGGCGCATGAACGCCACCGTCACCGCCGTCGCTCGCTCGTCCGGGCACACCTTCACCAAGCCGACCGAAGCCGTCATCCACCTCGTCGCCGGACTGGGCGTGGAGGGCGACGCGCACCAGGGCGAGACCGTCAAGCACCGCAGCCGCGTGAAGCGCGACCCGACCGTGCCGAACCTGCGGCAAGTGCATCTGATGCACGCCGAACTGCATGACGAGCTGAACGGCAAGGGCTTCGCGGTCAAGGCCGGCGATCTGGGCGAGAACGTGACGACGCGCGGCGTCGACCTGCTCGGGCTGCCGACCGGCGCGCGCCTGCGCATCGGTTCGGCGGCGATTGTCGAGGTCACCGGCCTGCGCAACCCGTGCTACCAGCTCGACAACTTCCAGCAGGGCCTGATGGCGGCGACGCTGGACCGCGACGCCGACGGCAACCTGATCCGCAAGGCCGGCATCATGGCCGTGGTGCTGACCGGCGGCGAGGTCCGCGCCGGCGACGCCATCGAGGTGGAACTGCCGGCCGGCGAGCACCGACCGCTGGAGGCGGTCTAGGGCCCTTTCACCACCGTGACACCGACCATGGAGTAGCGGCGCACAAGGTCGGCGAGCTGTTCCGCGCTCATCCCCTCGGTACCCTCGGGTCGGCGCGGCAGGACCATGTAGCGCATGTCGGCGGTGCTGTCGTGGACCCGCAGCGCCACGTCGTCGGGCAGCTCGGTGCCGAACTCGCGCAGCACCGCGCGCGGCTCGCGCACCGCACGGCCGCGATAGCTGGCCGACTTGTACCAGTCCGGCGGCAGTCCGAGCAGGTTGCGCGGGTAGCACGAACACAAGGTGCAGACGACCATGTTGTGCACGTCGGGCGTGTTCTCGACCACGACCAAGTGGGTCGGCTCGATCTCGATGCCAAGCTCGCGCGTCGCCGCGGTGCCGTCGGCCAGCAATCGG
>CAZVLI010000681.1:0-2857 GCA_964627965.1 uncultured Rhodospirillales bacterium | reverse complement strand
GTTCAGGTCATCGATCTCGGCGACGCTCGCCTCGGCGATGGCGACGTCGGCCCGCTGGTGGATCAAGGCCGCAAGCTCGGCGCGCCGGGCCGGCCTCAGTTTCTTGGAATCCGCCAGCCCGGCAATCGGCCGGGCCGGGTCCAGCACCACCGCGGCGGCCACGACCGGCCCGGCCAGCGGCCCGCGCCCGACCTCGTCGACACCGCAGACGCGCTCAGTCGCTGTCATCTTTGTCGCGCCGGCGCGCCGGGCCGCCCGGCTCCACATCGACATCGAAGAAGTCGACGTCGTCGGCGGCCGGCGACCCGTCGACGACATTGGCGTTCTTGGACTCCTGGCGCCGGACCTTGTGCAGCAAGCCAGCGCCGGCATGGCCGACGTTGAGCGTGAATTGCCTTGTCGTGGCCAGCGCCTTGGACGAGGCGCCGACCACCGCCTCGGTCTCCCGGCCGTAGATCTGACGCATGAAGTCGCGCCAGGTGAGTATCCTGCGCCAGCGTGCCTGTCCCATGCGGCGCGCGGTGAACAGCCAGAACGGGCTGGTCATCAGCGACAGCGCGATCACCGTGTTGATCAGCCGCTGCTCCTCGCTGCCCACCGCATAGACGGCGACACCGGCGGCGACGATCACGAAGGAGAACTCGCCGACCTGGCCCAGCACCACGCCCGCCAGCCAGGCGCGCGGCCATGGCTCGCCCAGCAGTCGCAGGATTCCGACATTGAGGCCGGTCTTCACCAGCGTCACGATGATCAGCAGGGTCAGCACCTGGCCCCAGTTCTCGATCATGTAGCGGACGTCAAGCAGCAGGCCGATGGACAGGAAGAACACCATCAGCAGCACGCCCTGGATCGGCAGCACGGCACCGAGGACCGAGGTGCGGGCGTTGGAGTTACCAAGCCACAGGCCGGCCAGGAAGGCGCCATAGGCCGGGGACAGGCCGAACAGCGCGGAGGCCAGCGCCGCGCCGAAGCAGAAGGCGAGCGAGGCCAGCGCCGTGAGCTCGACATTCTCCTCCAGCATGCCGACGAACGGCATGCTCACGCGCTCGCGCCGGGTCAGGTAGGCGATCATCGCGATCAGCAGGCCGACGGCGACCAGCAGCTTCAACAGCTCGACCAGCGAGAAGCCGCCCTCGCCCGCCAGACCGGCGACCACCAGCAGCATCGGCACCACCGCCAGGTCCTGCGCGATCAGCACGCCGACGGCGATACGGCCGACGTCGGTGCGCAGCTCGCCGATATCGTCCAGCAGCTTGATCGCCACGGCGGTGGACGACAGCGCCAGCGCGAAACCGCCGATGACGATCAGCAGCGGCGACCAGTCGAACAGCAACCCGAGCAGCGCGATGCCGCCGACGGAAATGGCGATCTGGCCGAGCGCGCACAACACGGCGACGCGGTAGACGCGGCGGAAGGCGCGCAGCGACAGTTCCAGGCCGATGACGAAGAGCAGCAGCAGCACGCCGAGCTCGGCCAGTTCGGCGACCATCTCGCGGTCGTCGATCAGCGACAATGCGGACGGTCCGAGGATGATGCCGGCTACGATGTAGCCAACGATCGCCGGCTGCCGCAGGCCCTGCAACGCGATGCCGAGCACCAGCGCCGTCGAGGCTACGATCACCAACTCGATCAGCGAGCTGCCGTGTTCCATACGCGCCAAGCCTATGCCTGAATCGCGGCGATTCTAGCACGGAGCCCGCGTTGAACGGTTTACGCATGCTGACGCTGCTGGCGATCGGGTTGCTGCTGGCCGGATGCGGTGGCGGCGACGACGGCCAGGCCACGGTGGAACTCAATGGCGAGGCGATCGAGGTTCTGACCTATCGCCCGGATTGCGAGCCGCGCGGCCTGATGTTCGTGTTCCACGGCAACGGCCGCGACGCCGGCTACTACCGTGACGCGGCGCGCGACGTGGCGGATCGCGCCTGCCTCGCGCTGTTCGTGCCGCGCTTCGACAAGGAACGCTTCCCCGCCTGGCGATACCAGATGGCCGGGGTCAGCCGCGCTCGTGAGATCCAGCCGCGCGCGACCTGGACGGCGAGCCTGGCGCTTCGGCTGGTGGCCTGGGCGCGTGAGCGCGACGACCTCGACGGCGCGCCCGTCTACCTCGTCGGTCATTCGGCCGGCGGCCAGTTCCTGTCGCGGCTGGCGGCCTATCTCGACGTCCCACGGGCCGGCCGGCTGGTGGTGATGAGCCCCGGCAGCCATGTCCTGCCAAGCTTCGCCGAGCGCGCGCCCTACGGCCTGGCTGGGCTCGAGGGCGAGGCCAACGCGCGCCAGCGGCTGCGGGCCTACCTGGCGCAGCCGCTGACCATCTACATCGGCGACCGCGACACCGGCCGGCGCGGTATCAACAGTTCCAAGGCCGGCGGCCGGCAAGGCGACAACCGGCTGGAGCGGGCGCGCTACGCCTACCA
Organism: uncultured Rhodospirillales bacterium; assembly: GCA_964627965.1. Taxonomy (GTDB): domain Bacteria; phylum Pseudomonadota; class Alphaproteobacteria; genus JAVKFY01. The sequence goes on along the minus strand of CAZVLI010000681.1, from coordinate 440 downwards.
GACCGCGCTACGGATGGCCGACAAGCACGGCCTGACCTGCAACTGGACCCTGGTCGAAGCCAAAGGCGTAGGACACTCGGGCAAGGACATGATGGCCGCGCCGGAAGTTTGGGACGCGCTTGGATTGCCGGCGCCCTAGAGGTTGGCGCGCGCGTCGGCGTCACCTCAAGTTCTTCAGCTCACGCGGCGGTGACGTGACATGGATACTCCGGACAAGCCGGGGCATGACGAAATTCCATAGCCATGAAACACATCGTCATGCCCGGACGCGATCCGGGCATCCACGTGGTTCGGGCACGCCAGCTCAGAACAGTTCCAGTTGCGCGCGTGCCTCGGGCGGGGGGCGGAACTGGCTGGTGTCGAGCGGGGCCATGTCGGTGCGGTCCATCCGCAGCCGGCGCAGCGCCACCTCGAAGCGGTCGGCGATCATCTTGGCGTAG
>CAZVLI010000680.1:0-2857 GCA_964627965.1 uncultured Rhodospirillales bacterium | reverse complement strand
CAAGGTCCGGGCGAAACTTAAGCCATAAGCGAATCGAGCCGAACGGGAAGGGAGGGCACACCATGCGCATCGTGATCACGGGCGGCGCCGGCTTCATTGGCCGAAAGCTCGCCGCGCGGCTGCTGAAGGAGCCGTTCCTGACGAACCGGGCCGGCGAGCGAAAGCCGCTGGAGAAGCTGGTCCTGTTCGACGCCATCGAGGCACCGCCGGAACTCGCCAACGACGAGCGGGTGGAAGCGATCGTCGGCGATATCGGCAACGCGGCCGCGATCCGGGCGCTGATCGACGACGAGGTCGACTCGATCTACCACCTCGCCGCGGTGGTCAGCGCCGGCGCCGAGGCCGACTTCGACCTGGGCTGGCTGGTCAATCTGGACGGCATGCGCCTGGTGCTGGAGGCGGCCCGGCGCACCAACGGCGTGCCCAAGGTGATCTTCACCAGTTCCATCGCGGTCTACGGCGGCATGATGCCGGACGTGGTTGTCGACGAGACGCCGCTGATCCCGCAGACCAGCTACGGCGCGCAGAAGGCGGTCGGCGAGCTGCTGATCCACGACTACAGCCGCAAGGGCTACATCGACGGCCGCGCGATCCGGCTGCCGACGATCTCGGTGCGGCCGGGCAAGCCGAACAAGGCGGCGTCCGGCTTCGCGTCGGGCATCTTCCGGGAGCCGCTGATCGGCATCGACCATGCCTGTCCGGTGCGGCCGGAAAGCTGCATGGCGCTGATGTCGCCGCGCAAGGTGATCGACTCGATGGTGCGCATCCACGAGGTCGACGCCGCCGACCTGGGCGACAGCCGCTCGCTGCTGCTGCCTGGCCTGCGGGTATCGATGGGTGATGCGGCGCAGGCCGTGGAGCGCGTCGGCGCCGGGCGCGACCTCGGCAAGATCACCTTCGAGATGGACGAGGCGGTGCAGAAGATCGTCGACTACTGGCCGCGCGAGACCTACTCCGCGCGGGCCGAGGCGCTGGGCTTCGTCGGCGACGACAATGTCGACGACATCATTCGCGCGCATATCGAGGACGAACTGAGCGATGGCTGATCGACTGAAGGGCAAGCGCTGCTTCGTGACCGCGGCGGGGCAGGGGATCGGGCGCGCGACCGCCGAGGCCTTCGTGGCGGAGGGCGCGGAAGTGATCGCGTCCGACATCAACCCGGACCTGCTGCGCGCGCTGTCGGGCATGCACACGGTGACGCTCGACGTCACCGACAACGCGGCAGTGCAGGCGGCGGCCGACGCGGCGGGAGCCGTCGACGTGCTGTTCAACTGCGCGGGCTTCGTGCATCACGGCACCGTTCTCGACGCCACCGAGGACGAGTGGGACTTCGCGATGAACCTCAACGTGAAGTCGCTGTTCCGGACCGTGCGGGCCTTCCTGCCGGCGATGATCGACAATGGCGGCGGCGCCATCATCAACATGGCCTCCGTGTCCGGCTCGATCAAAGGCATCGTCAACCGCAACATCTACGGCACCACCAAGGCGGCGGTGATCGGCTTCACCAAGTCGATCGCAGCGGACTTCGTCGGCCGGAACGTGCGCTGCAACGCCATCGCGCCGGGCACGGTCGACACGCCCTCGCTGGGCGACCGGATCAATGCCTTCGACGATCCGGTCCAGGCGCGAAAAGACTTCATCGCGCGCCAGCCGATGGGCCGGCTCGGCAACGCGCAGGAGATCGGCGCGATGGCGGTCTACCTGGCCAGCGACGATGCCGCCTACTGCACCGGCCAGACCTTCATCATCGACGGCGGCATCACGATCTAGTACGTCGCCCGGCCGCCCGACAGGTCGAACACGGCGCCGGTGGAGAACGAGCAGTCTTCCGAGGCCAGCCAGGCGACCAGGGCGGCGGCCTCGTCGGTCTCGCCGAAGCGGCCCATCGGGATCTTGGAGCGCATGAAGTCGATGTGCTCTTGCGTCATCTGCTTGAAGATGTCGGTGGCGATGGCCGCCGGCGTGACGCAATTGGCCAGCACGCCGGTACCGGCCAGCTCCTTGCCCAGCGACTTGGTGAAGCCGATGGCGCCGGCCTTGGCGGCGGAGTAGGCGGACGCGTTCGGGTTGCCTTCCTTGCCGGCGACCGAGGCGATGATGACGATGCGGCCGTAGCCGCGCTCGATCATGTGCGGGCTGAGGGCGCGGGCGCACAGGAACACCGCCGTCAGGTCGAGGTCGATGACCTGTTTCCAGGCGTCGACCGGGTACTCCCAGATCTTCAGGTTCGGGCCGGTGATGCCGGCATTCGGCACGAGGATATCGACCTGGCCCATGGCGGCGATGGCGGCGTCGCGCGCCTTGTCGATCGCCGTATCGTCGGTGACGTCGACGGCGTCGCCGCGCAGGCCATCCGGCGCGCCGAGCTCGGCGATGGCGGCGTCGATGGCGGCCTGGTCGATGTCCCAGATCGTCACCTTGGCGCCGGATGCCAGCAGGCGTCTGGTGATGGCGAGTCCGATGCCGCGGGCGCCGCCGGTGACGATGGCGGCGCGGCCGTTCAGGTCGATCTGGTTCATGGCATTCTCCTCCGGGCCGCAGCCTACGTCATCACCGTGCTCGCCGCGACGAACAGCGCCGAAACGGTCAGCACGGACAGCACGGTATAGCCGCCGTTCCAGCGATAGGCGACCTCGCCCGGCGCGCGGCCGGCCAGGCGCGCGGTCATCAGCAGGAACAGCATGAAGGGCGAGCCGCCGACCGCCAGCGCGAAGCCTAGCATTGACGCCACCGCGGCCAGCTCCGGCGAGGCGCCGACGGTGGCCAGCGGCGGCAGCGCGGCGGCGACGACGGTGATGGTGATGATCGGGTTGAGCGCGAGCTGGCCGCCCAGTACGATCGCCAGCAGCACGCCGAT
>CAZVLI010000679.1:0-2862 GCA_964627965.1 uncultured Rhodospirillales bacterium | reverse complement strand
GGAAGACGAACGAGTGCGCGAGGTTGAGCGCGACGAGGTTGCCGATCACGAAGATGGCGACGAGGGCGATCCAGAACCAGAGGCCACGCATCGGATCAGCGCCCGAACAGGCCGGCGGGACGCACCGCCAGCGTTATCAGCAGGAAGCCGAAGGCCACCGCCGGCGCCCAGGAGGGACCGATGAAGGTGGCCACGAGGCTCTCCACCACGCCCAGCAGGAGCGCGGCGACGAAGGTGCCGGAGATCGAGGTCATGCCGCCCAGCACGACGATGGCGAAGGCGCGGCCGATGTAGAGCCGCCCGACCGACGGCTCGACCGGCTGGATCATGATCAGCAGCGCGCCGGCAACCGCGGTGGTCGCCAGCGCCAGGCCGAAGGCGATGCGCTTGATGCGGACCGGGTCGGCGCCCATCAGCTGCAACGCCAGCCGGTCCTGCGAGACCGCCAGGATGGCGCGGCCGATGAAGGTGCGCGACAGGTAGAAGTAGAGCGCGCTGGTCATCACCACGGCGACCAGGAATGGCACCAGCAGCCGGAACGGGATGCCGATGTCGCCGAGGTGGATCGACTCGCCGATATAGGCGGTCTCGACCAGCCGGTAGTCGACGCCGAAGGTCATGATCAGCAGCACTTCGACGATGAACAGGATGCCGAAGAAGAAGGCGAGCCCGCGTAACGCGTCGTCCCCTCGTCGTTCGAAGCTGCTGTAGTAGACCGAGTAGAGCGCGACGCCGATGACGAAGAAGAAGGGCATCAACAGGATGCCCGTCAGCACCGGGTCGAGGCCCAGCCGTTCGTGCGCCACGAAGGTGCAGAACGACCCGAACACGATGAAGATCGGATGGGCGATGTTGACGACATCGAGCTGACCGAAGGCAATGGTCAGCCCGAGCGACACGGCGGCATAGAAGCCGCCCAGCAACACGCCCGCGACGATGGCGTTCGCCAAGAGATCGAAAGAGAACACCGTCGTCGTCGGGCGCTATGCTTGACCGAACCGTTACGTGCTTACTGCGCGTACGGGTAATTCAGGTCGCCGTTCTTCCATTCCTTTGGATACAGCACGGCGCGGGTGCCGGCCTTGGTGAACTGCTCCACCTCGTTGCCCTCGACACCCTGGAACTGGACCATCAGCACGCGCGGCGTGGCCCATTCGCCATTCTTGCCGAAGCGCACCTTGCCGACCACGGTGTCGTGCTCGTTGGCCCGGATATAGTCGGCGATCTTGCCCTGATCGAGGCTGCCGACCGCTTCCACCGCGCCGCCCAGCACCTGCAGGTAGGCGTAGGCATACGGCGGCAGGTAGTAGCCAAGCGGATCGACGCCAGCGGCCGGCGCCTTGGCCTGGTACTTCTTCAGGAAGGCGTCGACGCCCTCGAACTGCAGCGTGTCGGCCGGGACCCAGAAGTCGTAGTTCACGATGCCGTTCAGCATCGGGCCGAGCTTGGTCATCAGCGAGGCGTACTGCAGGCCGACCATGCCGCCGCCGAACATCTTCGCCTTCAGGCCGACCTCGTTGGCGGCGCGGACCATGCCGGCGGAGTCCGGCGGGTAGGACGCGACGAAGACGATGTCCGGGTTGGTCGCCTGGATGGCGCGGACGATCGGCGTGTAGTCGGCGGTGGCCGGCGGATAGGTCTTGTCGTAGACGATCTTCAGACCCTTCTCCTCCGCGTTCGTCCGCGCGCCGTCCAGCGCGTTGCGGGCGAACTCGGCGTCGGCGCCGACAAGGGCGACGGTCGTCGGCGCCGGCGACTGCTCCATCGCCAGGTCGAAGAAGTGGCCCGACCAGTCGGTCTTCGGCTCAGGGCCGGCCGGCATGATCTGGAAGTAGCGGTCGTACTGGAACTTCTCGTTGGCGGCCAGGCCGAACAGGCTCATGAACACCATCTTCTTGCTCATCACGATCGGCATCGCCGGCACGATCATGTTCGTCGCGTAACCCGACACCACGAGATCGACGCGGTCGAGGTTGATGAGCTTGGTGTAGATGCCCGGCACCGTCGATGGGTTGGTCTGGTCGTCGTAGAAGACCAACTCAACCGGCCGGCCAAGCAGGCCGCCGGCGGCGTTCACGTCGTCGCGCCAGATCTCCATCGCGATCAGCGCCGCCTTGCCGGCACCGGCGAGACCGCCGGTCAGCGCCATCGAGAAGCCGATCTTGATCGGATCGGCGGCCTTGGCCGGCTGCACCGGCGCCAGCGCCAGCGTCAACGCCGTCGCTCCAGCCGCCACGGCGAGCAGACTACGCCTCGTGAGTTCTTTCAGCATGTAGGCACCTCCCATCGCTCATCGGATCGCGTTTTGTTGTAAATCCCGTGAGCGGTCCAAAACGGTAGCGAGCGATTCCGGCATTTGCAACAAGCGGCGTGACCCGCGATTTCATGCCGCGATAAGGTTGGGGCATGGAAGACGAGATCGAGATCACTCTGACGGTGAATGGCGAGGCGATGCGGACGCGCGTGCCCACGCGGCAGTCGCTGGTCGATTTCCTACGCTATGGGCTGGAGCTCACGGGCAGCCATGTCGGCTGCGAACATGGTGTCTGCGGCGCCTGCACCGTACGGCTCAACGGCGAGATCGTGCGCGGCTGCCTGGTGTTCGCGGTGCAGGCCGATGGGCAGAGCGTGGAGACCATCGAGGGCGCCTCGGACTCAGGCGAACTGGCCGATCTGCAGACCGCGTTCCACGAGCGCAATGCGCTGCAATGCGGCTATTGCACGCCCGGCATGCTGCTGACGGCGCAGGACCTGCTGGGCGCGAACCCATCGCCGAGCCGCGAGGAGATTCGCGAGGCACTGTCGGCGAACTACTGCCGCTGCACCGGCTACCACGCCATCGTCGACGCCATCGAACGAGTT
>CAZVLI010000678.1:0-2862 GCA_964627965.1 uncultured Rhodospirillales bacterium | reverse complement strand
CGGCCGTCGGTGGAGAGGCGGGCGCCGGTGCTGTCGCCGTTGCCGACCATGGTGTCGGTGCTGCGGCTGGCGAGTGTCGTGGTGCCGGCGCGGCTGTCGACGATGTAGAGCTGGATCGGCCCGCTGGCGTCGTCGGGGCCGTCGGCGACGAGATTGCTGGCCTGGCTCTCGAAGCCGGCGACCAGGCCGGAGCCGGCGACGAAGGGTGCCATCAGGTCGGCATCGGGTTCGCCGCCGCCGAACGCCTGGGCCAGACGGGTCGTGGTGCCGCCGGCGAGATCGACGCGGACGATGTCGAGGTCGGTTTCCGCCGCGCCCTCCGCCGGCAGGTACAGGTTCGGCGCCCGGGTCTGGAACAGGATCACCTGTCCGTCGTCGGAAAGCGTTGGCCGCGAGCTGTCGAGGTCCGGCGAGTTGCCCGTGGCCTGCACGACGCTGAGCAGGCTGGTCAGGTTGCTCAGGCGGTTGAACGTGAACACGTCGGCGGTGGACGCGTCGGCGCGGCTGTCGATGTTGGTGGCGATGCTGTCGTAGGCGACGAACCGGCCGTCTGTCGACATCCAGGGGTTGCCGGACGCGCCGTTCGGGTCGCTCGCCGAAAAGGACAGGCTGGCCCGCACCGTCGTCGCCGTCATCACATCGCGCAAGAAGACGTCGGCGACGCCGTTGTTGTCGATGGTGATATGATTGCCGGCGGCGCTGACGAAGGCGACGTATCGGCCGTCGCCCGACAGTGTGGGGGTCATGTTCGCGCCGGCGCTTTGCACGCCGTTGCGACCGATGGAGACGTGAACGATGGGGTCGGGCACGGGCACTCAACGAGGCTATGTCGACATCACGCAAGCCTGCCCGTCTGAACGAAAAAAGTCGATGCTACTAGCAAATATCTATGCTACCTAGTCGCGCCGCGCCGCGTTCGGTGTAGATGGCGCGCGCGTTTCTTCGTTACTTGGGGAGGCCTTGAATGCTCAAGGAATTCAAAGAATTCGCCGTGAAGGGCAACATGCTCGACATGGCGATTGGTATCATCATCGGCGCGGCCTTCAGCGGCCTGGTGCAGTCTCTGGTCAAGGACATCATCATGCCGGTCGTTGGCCTGGTGACCGGGGGGTTCGATTTCACGCAGCTCTACATCCAGCTGTCCGGCGAACCGGCGGCGACGCTGGAAGCAGCCCGCGAGGCGGGTGCGACGATCGCCTACGGCAACTTCTTCACGCTGGTGATCAACTTTGTCATCGTCGCCTGGGTGCTGTTCATGTTCGTGAAGGGCGTCAACCGGATGCGTCGCGAGGAAGAGGCGGCACCGGCGGCACCGCCGGCGCCACCGCGTGAGGAAGTGCTGCTGGAAGAGATCCGCGACCTTCTGAAGAAGTAGCCGGACACGGCACATAGCCGAAGCTGACCAGGACAGGCCGGGCCGTCGCTAATAGCGCGGTCCGGCCTCTTTCTTTGGTCCCGGCGCCGCCTTTGGCCGTGACAAGAATGGACCGGTGTGATCGTCGTCACTCGACACTAAGATTAACTAATCGTTAACCTGCCCAAGAAAGAGGCAGCCCGGTTGGGCTAGCCGCATGGGGGCACGACGCGATGGCGCTCTTCGACCTTCCGGACATCATTGCCGGCGAGCAGGTTGGCACGACCGGCAACGACACCTTCTCCACGCCACTGAACAACATCGTCTTCGGACTGGCCGGCAACGACAGCTTCACCGGACAGGCGACCGAGGAGGCCGGCCCGACCTTCGTTGGCGGCGCCGGCGACGACTTCTACGAGGTCCTGAACGGTGGCGACGTCATCGTCGCGGACTTCGGCGGCGGCAACGACACGGTACGCGCGCTCGGCATCGGACCGGACCGCGACAATACCTTCGGCGGCACCATCGACGGTGGCCGCCACCTTGTGCTGTTCGACGACGACAGCGGCCAGGCCTTCATCGTCATCAACTGGCTCGATCCGGACTGGATGATCGAGACCTATATCGGCGCCGGCGGGATCAGCTACACCACCGGCCAGGTACAGGCCCTGATCAGCGATGGGTCGCCGGAGGATCTCGGCGACCTGACGTGGGAGCAGCAGAGCGAGGGCGACTCGACCACGGCGGAGATCCGCATGCTGATCGCTGACGCCACCGCGCGCGCCGAAGCCCTGGCCAGCGGCGCCGTCAACGGCATCAATGGCTCCGCGGCGGTCGATACGCTGGTCGGCGGCCAGACCGCCGATAGCATCAACCTCGGCGCCGGGAACGACAGTGCCTGGGGCCTGCCGGGCAATGACGTGCTGAGCGGCGACGGCGGCAACGACCGATTGTTCGGCAATGCCGGCGAGGACACGCTGCTCGGCGGCGACGGCGACGACACCCTGCGCGGCCAGTTCAGCGACGACCAGCTTCTCGGGGGCAACGGCCACGACCTGATCTTCGGCGGCGCCAACGACGACAGCATCGAGGGCAGCCTGCTCAACGACACCATCAACGGCAATTCCGGCAACGACTCGATCGATGGCGGCGTCGGCAACGACGTGCTGCGCGGCCAGGCGGGGCTGGACACCATTTTCGGCGGTGACGGCAACGACAATATCGTCGGGATGCAGGGCGCCGATCAGTTGTTCGGTGGCGCCGGCAACGACACGCTGACCGGCGGGCCGGCGAACGACACCATGACCGGCGGTGCCGGCGGCGACATCTTCGTCTTTGCCGCCTTGCAGGGCGCCAACGTGATCACCGACTTCGAAGACAATGTCGACAAGATCAGCCTGGTCGGCGTGGCGAACTTCGCGGCGCTCACCATCGTCGACGGGGCCGGCGGCGCGACGGTCACCTTCGAAGCCAGTCCGACGACAGCGATCACGCTGACCGGCATCAAT
>CAZVLI010000677.1:0-2867 GCA_964627965.1 uncultured Rhodospirillales bacterium | reverse complement strand
GGCCTACCAGGCCATGTGGCAGCGCCGCTGCGACGGCCTGGAGCCCGACACCATCGACGTCGCGCCCATAACGATTTCTCAACCTTAGCGCGCATTAACTCTATCGCCATTTGCGAGAGCGTCCATGCAACCACGCACGCCCGAACAGCCCGACAGCGCCCTTTCCGAGGCGACGCCAGACGCCGTCGTCCTGGCGAAGTCCGCCGTCAAAGCCTTCGCCGACGGCGATGAGGCCACCGGCGGCACGTTGGCCGAACAGGCGCTGGCGGCAGCGGACGGCAAGGCGGGCAAGCTGGAGCGGCTGGCCTGGCTGTTCTCCGGCGCCGAGCGGCATGTCGAGACCGTCAAGGCGGCTCGGGGCGCCTTGGACATCGACCGCAACCGACCCGGCCTCTGGCGCACGCTGGCGTCGCACCTGCTCACTCTCTGCGAGTACGAGTCGGCCGATATGGCCTTTCAGGAGGCGTTCCGCACCGAGGAACCGGACGTGGCGGCCCTGTCCGACATCGCCATGGCCTTCCGTCGCGGCGGACACATGGGCATCGCCCGGCACTGGATCGATCGAGCCCTCACCCTGGCGCCGATGGACGTGACGGCGATCCAGGAATCCGGCCGCGTGCATACCTGCTCGGGCGAGCCGGACAGCGCCATCGCCTGCTACGACAAGGCGCTGAGCCTGGAACCGCCGGACTATGTGAAGGGGCAGCTCTGGGCCGAGAAGGGCGCGACGCTGGTCACCGGCGGCGCGCTGGAGCTGGCCGCCGACGCATTCGAACGCAGCCTTGCCTTCCGCCAACAGGACAAGGCGACGCACGTCCAGCTTGCGACGACGCTCTATCGCCTGGGCCGACACGGCGAGGCGTTGAAGCACTTCGCCGCCGCCGACTGGATCGATCCGGAGGACCCGGCGGTCCTGTCCTACCTCGTCCACTGCCGCCTGCTGGCCTGCGACTGGGCCGGCCTCGATGCCCTGGTTGCCCGGCTGCGCCAGGCCATCCACCACCAGGACGAGTGCGCCAGCTACGACGGCTTCATGATCTTCGGGCTGTTGAACACGCCGCTGGAGCCGGACATCCGGCTCAAGGTGGCCAAGGCGATCGCGACCGGCGGCGCCAACCGGGGTGCCTGGGCGACGCAGTTCTACAAAACCAGCTTCACGCACAAGCGCGGCCCGCGCACGCGGCTGCGCGTCGGCTACATGTCCGGCGATTTCCGCCAGCACTCGGTCGCCACCGTCTTCCGTCATCTGCTGGCGCATCACGACCGGGACGCGTTCGAACTGCACGGCTACTACGTCAGCCACGTCCAGGACGAGCAGACCGCCGAGTTCCGTGCCCGCTTCGACAGCTTCCATGACGTCGTGCACGACGATCAGCTGGCGCGGCGCATCGCCAACGACAAGATCGATATCCTGGTCGACATGGCGGGCCTGGTGACCGGCAACCGGCTGAGCGTGCTGGCGCAGCGGCCGGCCCCGATCCAGGCGCACTGGCTGGGCTATGGCAACTCGACCGGCGCCGACTACATCGACTACCTGATCACCGACCCGGTGACGGTGCCGATGGATCACGCCGAGGACGTCACCGAGAAACTCGTCCACCTGCCCGGCTCGTTCATGCCGGCCGGTCTGGACCCTGCCGATCCGCTGCCGCCGAGGCGTGCCGACTATGGCCTGCCCGAGCACGGCATCGTGTTCGCCAACTTCAACGAGCATTACAAGTTCGAGCCGGACGTGTTCGCGATCTGGATGCGGCTGCTGCAGAACACGCCGGATTCGGTGCTGTGGCTGGTCGAAGGCCAGCGCGAGGCGCAGACCAACCTGCGGCGCGCCGCCGGCGCCGCCGGCATCGACCCGCATCGCCTGGTGTTCTCGCCCCGCGTATCGCGCCACCGACATCTGGCGCGCGCGCCGCTGGCCGACCTCGGGCTGGAAACGCTCTATCACGTCGGCGGTGTGACCACGGCCGATTGCCTGGTTGCCGGGCTGCCGACCCTGTGCGTCGCCGGCAACAATGCCAACGCGCGCACCAGCGCCTCGCTGGTCGCCGCCGCCGGCCTCCCGGAGCTCGCGGCCGCCGACGCCACCGCCTACGAAGCGCTGGCGCTGAAACTGGCCAGCGACCGCGAAACGCTGCAGCGGTACCGCGACACCCTCAAGGCCCGCCAGGCACCGCTGTTCGACAGCGCCGCCGGCGCCCGCGCGGTCGAGGCCGCCTACCGCGAGATGTGGTCGATCTTCGAGGCCGGAGAAGCGCCGCGGCACATCGACCTGACTGGCTCGGGTCCGTGAACGCCCCGCGCGCGCCGCACCTGTCGATCGCCGACGATGCCGACTATCAGGTCGCGCTCGCCGAAGCGCTGATCGACGACGGCGCGCCCGACGAGGCGCAGGCCGCGTATGATGCGGCCCTGGCCGCCGATCCGGACCATGTTCAGGCGCTGATCGGCCGCGGCCGGCTGGCGCTGCTCCGCGACGATCCGACCACCGCCGCCCCGCTCTTCGCCCGCGCCGGCGAACTGCGACCGGACGTCCCCGCGCTGCGCGTCGCGGCGGCCGAAGCCTTCAAGGCATGCGGCGAGGTCGACGCCGCGGCGAAGCTCTACGAAGCGGCGCTGGACGCGACGCCGGGTTGCGCGGACGCGGCACAGGCGCTGGCGCATCTTCTGCTGAGCCACGACGACGCCTTCGGCGCCGCGGCGGTGACGCGACGCTTCCTGGCGGCATACCAAGACGACAGCGGCGCCATCCTTTACCTGGCCGGCGTGGCGGCGCACCGAACCGGCGAACCGTCGCGCGCCGTCGACCTGCTGCGGCACGCCGCCGAGATCATGAACCCGACTCTGCCGGAGGTGTTCCAGACCTGGCT
>CAZVLI010000676.1:0-2868 GCA_964627965.1 uncultured Rhodospirillales bacterium | reverse complement strand
CCGCGCGGGCGATCTCGATCTGGCGCTTGGAGATCAGCGGCCGGGCGATCGAGGTGCCGAGCAGGTAGAGGCCCTCGTAGAGCGCGTTGGCGCGGAACATCGGGAAGACGAAGTCGCGCACGAACTCCTCGCGCACGTCCTCGATGTAGATCTCCTTCACGCCGGCCATCTCAGCCTTCTGGCGCGCCGGCTCCAGCTCCTCGCCCTGGCCCAGGTCGGCGGTGAAGGTCACCACCTCGCAGCCATAGGCCGTCTGCAGCCATTTCAGGATCACCGAGGTGTCCAGCCCGCCGGAATAGGCCAGCACCACCTTCTTCACGTCACCGCGCTTGCTCATCGTCGTCGCCTTCCAGTTGCGCCGCAGCGGCATACAGGAATTGGCGCCATCCTGACAAGCTGGCCTCAGACCAAAACCGTCACCCCGGCCTTGAGCCAGGGTCCATTTCGATGACAACTCGCGACGTCAACATGGACCCCGGGTCAGGCCCGGGGTGATGAAGCCTGGGAATTCAGTCCCGCCCGCCCTCGACGCGGCAGTGCTGGGCGCGCCAGCGCAGCATGCCGCCGGCCAGGTTGGCGACGTCGGTGAAGCCGGCCTTGCGCAGGATGTTGGTGGCCTGGGCGGAACGGCCGCCGGCGCGGCACACGGCGACGATCGGCTTGTCCTTGGCGAGTTCCGCCGCGCGGTCCTTCAGGCTGCCGAGCGGGATCAGGGTGGCGCCCGGGATGCGGCCGAGCGGTCCGTCGAACTCGTCCGGCTCGCGCACGTCGAGCACCTGCACCGCCGGCAGATGCTCCTCCAGCCACTGCGGCTGCATCTCCCAGATGCCGGCGAAGGTGTAGGTCAGCGGCGCCCAGGTCGGCTCGTCCTCGGCGCCGGCGGTGTTCTCCGGCTTGCCGCAGGCCAGGTTCGCCGGCACCGCGATGTCCATCTTCTTCGGATGGTCGAGGCCGAGATTGTCCATGTAGCCGACGAAGTCGCCCTCCGACAGCTGGCCGCCCATTCGTGGGTTGTAGGCGGTCTCCTCGGCCACCGAGGTGCAGGTCAGGCCGCGATAGTCGTGCGCCGGGTAGAGCAGGCAGTCGTCGGGCAGGGTGAATATCTGGGTGTGCGCGGAGCGGTACATCTGCGCCGCGCTGCCGCCCTGGAAGTCGGTGCGGCCGCAGCCGCGGATTAGCAGGCAGTCGCCGGTGAACGCCATGCGCTCGTTGTCGAGCACGAAGGTGACGCAGCCGGACGTGTGGCCGGGTGTCGAGCGGACGGTGAGGTAGCGCTCGCCGAATGGGATCTTGTCGCCGTCCTCTAGGTAGCGGTCGGCGCCCTCCGCGCCGGTGGCCTTGGACAGCACGATCTTTGAGCCGCAGCGCTGGCGCAGAAGCCAGGCGCCGGTGACGTGGTCGGCATGGACGTGCGTTTCCAGCGTCGCAACCAGCTTCACGTCCAGTTCGGCGATCAGCGCCGCGTCGCGCCGTACCTGCTCGTAGACCGGGTCGATCAGCACCGCCTCGCGCGTAGCCTTGTCGGCGAGAAGGTAGGAGTAGGTCGAACTTGTCGGATCGAAGAGCTGTCGGAACAGCATGGCCGGTACTCCATGCAGAGGATCACCGCGCCATGCTGCCGGGATTCTATTTCACAGGCAAATGTTGTCATTCCTGCGAAAGCAGGAATCCAGGCTGAGTCCAAGATGGCCGAGGGCGGTGCCGGCATCCTCTGGATGCCAGCCTTCGCTGGCATGACGGCGAGTCACGCTACTCCGCGGCCATGCCGCGCGCGTTGCCCTGGTTTTCCAGATACCAGCGGTAGGTCGCGGCGATGCCGTCCTTAAGGCTGGTCTTCGCCGTCCAGCCCTGCGCCTTGAGGCGGCTCACGTCCATCAGCTTGCGCGGTGTGCCGTCGGGCTTCGAAGTGTCGTACTCGAAGCCGCCGTCATAGCCGACCACCGCCGCGATGGTCTCGGCCAGCTCGGTGATCGAGACGTCCTCGCCGGTGCCGACGTTGACGTGCTCCGGCTCGGAATAGTGACGCAGCAGGTGGAACAGCGCGTCGGCCAGGTCGTCGACGTGCAGGAACTCGCGCTTCGGCTTGCCCGAGCCCCAGATCGGCACCGGGCCGCCGTCGGCCTTCGCCGCGTCGATCTTGCGCATCAGCGCGGGCAGGACGTGGCTGGACGTGAGGTCGAAATTGTCGCCGGGCCCGTAGAGATTGGTCGGCATGGCGGAGATGAAGTCGCAGCCGTGCTGGCGGCGATACGCCTGGCAGAGCTTGATGCCGGCGATCTTGGCCACGGCGTACCACTCGTTGGTCGGCTCCAGCGGGCCGGTGAGCAGCGCGTCCTCGGTCAGCGGCTGGGCCGCGTCGCGCGGGTAGATGCATGACGAGCCGAGAAACAGCAGCTTCTCCACCCCGACCTGCCAGGCGGCGTGGATGATAGCGGTCTCGATCGCCAGGTTGTCGTAGAGGAAATCGGCCGGGCGCGAGTCGTTGGCGACGATGCCGCCGACGGTGGCGGCGGCCAGGACCACGGCGTCGGGCTTCTCCGCCGCCATCCAGTTCTCGACATCGGCCTGCCGGCGCAGGTCGACGGCGTCGCGGCCGACGGTCAAAACGTGGCACGGCTCCTGCGCCAACCGGCGCACCACGGCGGAGCCGACCATGCCACGGTGGCCGGCAACCCAGACGCGCTTGCCGCTCAGGTCGAATTCGGTCGCGGACTCAGCCATTGCGCCCTTTCTCCGACATCGCGCGCAGGTCAGCGTCAACCATCTCCTGTACTAGTTGCTCGAAACCGACGGTCGGGGTCCAGCCGAGCTTCTCGCGTGCCTTGCTGGCGTCGCCGAGCAGCAGCGGCACCTCGGTCGGGCGGAAAT
>CAZVLI010000675.1:0-2870 GCA_964627965.1 uncultured Rhodospirillales bacterium | reverse complement strand
CCTGCACATCCTTGCTCGTCGCCAAGTCGAGATAGGGCTGCCAGATCGGGATCCGCGGCACCTCGTCGAACGCGATGGCCAGCAGCCGCTTGATCTTCGGCGCGTAGTTCGGGTCGTCGACCGGAATGTGCAGCGTCTCGTCGACCAGCTTGGCGACCTCGTCGCTGTGATAGTTGGACGAGTTGAACAGGTGGCCCTTCAGGTAGCACCAGAAGAAGTAGTAGTCGGGATAGTTCAACCAGCCGCCGAAATTCTCCAGGTGCATCGGCAGCTTCTTTTCCACCAGCGCGGCGGTGCGGTAGTTGGCGCCGGGGATCTTGTCGATCGTGCACTTGATGCCGATCTTCGCCAGGCTCTCCTGGATCAGCAGCACCGTCGGCTCCGACCAGTCGGCGAACGACAGGTTGAACGACAGCGGCACCTCGAAGCCGTCCTTGAACGCCGTCTGCGACAGCAGTTCCTTGGCCTTGTCGAGGTCGGTGTCGTAGGGGAACGGCTGCGGCCAGGTGATGTCGCTCGGGCTGAAGCTCTTGCCGCCCCACATCGGCACGCCGCGCCCGTAGGCCGCGGTCTTGAAGATCTCCGCGTAGGGAATGCCGTAGGCCACGGCCTGGCGGACCTTCTTGTCCTTGAACGGCTCGAAGTTGAGGTTCAGGCCGACGCAGTACATGGAGTTCTCGATCGGCGTGCCGATCACGTTGAGCTTCGGGTTGTCGGCGAGTTCCTTGGCGTCCTTGTGCGGGATGTTGAACGAGACCTGCACGTTGCCGCGCTCGATCAGCGCGCGCCGCGTTGCCTGCGAGGGCACCTCGCGCACGATCACCCGCTTCACGCCCGGCAGCGGACCGGACTTCCAGTCGTCGAAACGGCTGTAGACCACCTGCTGGCCCGGATCCCAGCGCTCCAGCTTGAAGGCGCCGGAACCGGCCGGGTTGCGGTGGAGGTACTCCGTCGCCCACGGATCGTCGGCCGTTGCGTGTTCCCGGGCGACCTTGGCATTGATGATCATCGGCACAGGCACGGCCAGGTCGGGCAGGGTCAGCTTCGACTTGCGGATGAACTTGATGCGGATCGACTTCTCGTCGACGATCTCGAACTGCTCCGGCTTGATCAGCGAGCCGGCTTTCATCTGTACCGTCGGGAAGCCGCCGACCGAGACCGCGCGGTCCAGCGACCACTTCACGTCCTCCGCCGTCACCGGCGATCCGTCCTGGAAGATCACGTCCGGCTTCAGCTTGATCAGGACCGACATCTCGTCGTCGGCAACCGTCCACGATTCCGCCAGTTCGCCTTCCAGCACCGAGTAGTCGTAGCTGAACGAGCCGTCGGGGAGCTGCTTGGTGCCGAAGCTCAGCAGACGGTCGTAAAGGTTCACCGCGTTCATGTAGCTCGGCCGGTTGGTGCCGGTGCGGTGGATATCCATCGAGTTCACCGTGGTCGCCGTGACCACGACGATGGTGTCGCCCGTCGCCGCCTGCGCCGGCAGGTGCTTCAGGAACGGAAGAATGCCGGCGCCCGCGACGCCGGCGGCGGTGTGCTTGAGAAAGCTGCGACGATCCATCTGCGCCTACCCTCTTCGGCTTGCCGGCCACTGCCGGTCTGCGTTGCTGTCGCGAGGGTGCTGCGCAAGGCGCGTGCCAAGTTGTATACAACTTCACGAAAGCCCGGATTCCCGGCTCGAAGCGACGAATCCGTGCGTCGTATGAGTGCGCGAAGCCCTGGTTTCCTGTTCGCCGCGCGGGCATTCGGCACCAGAAGTGCACGGCAGCGCGTCAAAAGGTGTTTTTCGTCAATCACTTACCGAAAAATGAGATTGCATACAATTTCACCAAGTGCGCAAGGCAGGCCGCCGCGCGCGCCCGGCAGCTGTCCGGAAGCGCCGGAAAAGCGCAGAAAGCCGCGCCTGCTCATTGGAACGGCACTTGCACCGGATTGCATGCAACCTCACGCCGGAGATCTCCGTTGACCGCCATCCGCCCCGACCTGTCGCTCGATCTCGCCACCCTGGGTACAGCCTTCGCCAAAGGCGCGCTGACCGTCGGCGACGTGGTCGAGACGGTGCTGGCGCGCATCGCCGAGCGTGGCGACGACGCCGTCTGGATTAGCTGTGCCAGCGACGAGGACCTGCGCGCTCGCGCCCGTGAGCTGGATGCGCGCGGTCCCGAAGGTCTGCCGCTGTTCGGCGTGCCGGTCGCGGTGAAGGACAATATCGACGCCGCCGGCTTCGAGACCACGGCCGGGTGCCCGGCTTACGGCTACCGACCGAAGGCGTCCGCGCCGGCTGTGCAGCGGCTGCTCGATGCCGGCGCCATCCTCGTCGGCAAGACCAACCTGGACCAGTTCGCCACCGGCCTCGTTGGCGTACGCAGCCCCTACGGCGTCGCGCGCAACCCGTTCGACGAGAAGGTGATCCCCGGCGGTTCGAGTTCCGGCTCCGCGGTCGCGGTCGCGGCCGGACTGGTCAGCCTGGCGCTCGGCACCGATACCGCCGGCTCCGGCCGCATCCCCGCCGGCCTCAACAACATCGTCGGGCTGAAGCCGACCAAGGGGCTGGTCTCGACCACCGGCGTGGTGCCGGCCTGTCGCTCGCTCGACTGTGTGTCGATCTTCGCGCTGAGCGTGGACGATGCCGAAGCCGCGCTCGACGTCATCGCCGGCTTCGATCCCGACGACCCGTTCTCGCGCGATCTGCCGCTTGCCGCGCCGCGCGACATTGCGACCGTGGCCGTACCGCGCGAGGCCGATCTCGACTTCTTCGGCGACGAGCTGGCCGCCGACGCCTTCGCCACCAGTCTCGGCATGGTGCGTGACCTCGGGCTGCAGGTCGTCGAGGTCGACATCTCCGCGATGCTCGACGCGGCCAAGCTGCT
>CAZVLI010000674.1:0-2879 GCA_964627965.1 uncultured Rhodospirillales bacterium | reverse complement strand
TACACTCTTTCCCTACCGACGTCATCCTCTACATCGCCGCCTTCTCGTTGCTGGCGGCGTCGATCGTGGCGATCCGACAGGACAACCTGAAGCGCCGCCTCGCCTACTCCACCGTGAGCCAGCTCGCGTACGTGGTGGTCGGTGCGATGCTGGCCTCGTCCGCCGGCGTGATGGGCGCGGGCTTGCAGATCGTCATGCACGCCTTCGGCAAGATCACGCTGTTCTTCTGCGCCGGCGCGATCTACACCGCCGCGCACAAGACGCTGGTCAGCCAGATGGACGGGCTCGGCCGGGCCATGCCGTTCACCATGGCGGCGTTCGCCATCGGCGCGCTGTCGGTGATCGGCCTGCCGCCGCTCGGCGGTTCGTGGGCCAAGTTCTTCCTGTTCCTCGGCGCCTTGCAAGCCGACAAGCTGATCCTGGTGGCGGTGCTGGCGGTCAGCACGCTGCTCAACGTCTTCTACCTGCTGTCGCCGGTGCTGCGCGCTTTCTTCCGCCCGCCACCGCCCAATGCCCCGACCGGTCGGCACGAGGCGCCGGTGGCCTCGGTGGTGCCGCTGTGCCTGACCGCTTTCGGTTGCCTGTTACTGTTCTTCTTCGCCGGCAATCTTTATGACGCATTGCTGCCGATCACGGAGGTCAAGTAGGTGAGCGCCCCGGACCAGAACGCGTCGGAAGGCGAGACGCGGCGCGGGCTCGATACGCCGCGCACCGCCAACAAGCTCTACTACGGCCTGATCGTGCTGTGCGTCGCGTCGGTCGCCGCCGATCTGCTCTACGAGAAGCACGGACACTTCCAGATCGAGCACCTGATCGGCGCCTACGGCATCTATGGGTTTCTTGCCTGTGTCGGGCTGGTGCTGGCGGCCAAGGAACTGCGCAAGCTGCTGATGCGCGACGAAAAGTACTATGACGACGATGCTGGCAGCGGATGCTGAGCACGCTTGCGCATAGCCTGCCGCCGGGCCTGCTGCTGATCGTCGGCGCGATCCTGGTGCCGGCGCTGCCGGGCGTCTTGCGCGCGGCCTGGATGCTGGCGCTGCCGCTGGCCGGGCTGGCGCAGGTGCTGGTGCTGGAAAACGGCACCTACCTCACCTTCTCGGCCTTCGACCTGCAGCTGGCGATGCTGCACGTCGACCGTCTGGCGCGGCTGTTCGGCGTCATCTTCCACATCGCGGCCTTCGCCAGCGTCGTCTACATGCTGCACGAGCGCGATCCGGTGCAGCAGGTCAGCGGGCTGATCTACGCCGGCGCGGCCATCGCGGCGGTGTTCGCCGGCGATCTTCTGACGCTGTTCGTGTTCTGGGAGCTGACGGCGATCGCCTCGGTCTTCCTGATCCTGGCCCGACGTACGCCGGAAGCGACCGGCGCGGCGATGCGCTACCTGCTGATCCAGATCAGTTCCGGCGTGATCCTGCTGGCCGGCGTGATCGTGCTGGCGCACGAGGGTCGCGGCATCGCCTTCGGCAAGCTCGACATCAACGACCTCGCCGGCGCCCTGATCCTGATCGCGTTCGGCATCAAGGCGGCCTTCCCGCTGCTGCACAACTGGCTGCAGGACGCCTATCCGCAGGCGACGGTGGGCGGCACCGTCTTCCTGTCGGCGTTCACCACCAAGCTGGCGATCTACGCCCTGGCGCGCGGCTATGCCGGCACGGAGGCCCTGATCTGGATCGGCGTCGTGATGGCCGCCTTCCCGCTGTTCTTCGCGGCGGTCGAGAACGACCTGCGGCGCGTGCTCGCCTACTGCCTGAACAACCAGCTCGGGTTCATGGTCTGTGCCATCGGCATCGGCACCGAGATGGCGATCAACGGCGCCGCCGCGCACGCCTTCAGCCACATTCTCTACAAGTCGCTGCTGTTCATGAGCATGGGCGCCGTGCTGCACCGCGCCGGCACGGTGCTGGGCTCGGATCTCGGCGGGCTGTACCGATCGATGCCCTGGACCACCGGCTTCAGCATCATCGGCGCCGCTTCGATATCTTTCCCGCTGTTCTGTGGCTTCGTGTCCAAGGCCCTGATCATCGACCAGGCGGCGGTCGAAGGGCATGTCGTGCCCTGGCTGGTGCTGCTGTTCGCCAGCGCCGGCGTGTTCTACATCTGCGGCATCAAGATCCCGTTCTTCGCCTTTTTCGGCCGCGACAGTGGCAAGCGGTGCCAGGAAGCGCCGCTCAACATGCTGCTGGCCATGGGTATCGTGGCCGCGCTCTGCCTCGGGGTCGGCGTCTTCCCCGACGTGCTGTACGGCATGCTGCCCTACCCGGTCGAGTACGAGCCCTACACGGTCGGCCATGTGGTCGGGCAGTTGCAGCTTCTGCTGTTCACGGGGCTGGCCTTCGCGGTGCTGATGCGGGCCGGTCTCTATCCGCCGGAGCTGCGTTCGACCGTCCTGGACTTCGACTGGGTTTATCGACGCCTGCTGCCGCGCGTCGTCGGAGCGGTCTATCGCTGGATCGCCACGGCCACGATCGCCACGCGCGACTGGGCACTCGGGCTGGCGCGCTCGGCCTACGACTATATCGAGCGCCATCACGGCGCGGAGGGCGTGTTGGCGCGCACCTGGCCCACCGGCTCGATGGTGCTGTGGGCGGCGGCGCTATTGACCGCCAGCCTCGTATTCTTTTACGCCAAGTAATCGTCACGCAATGACAACGAGGGCACGGCCATGCAGATGACCGGTGAACAGCGGATTCCAGCGTCACGCGAACAGGTTTGGGCGGCGCTCAACGACCCTGAGGTGCTGAAGGCCTGCATTCCGGGCTGCGACAGTCTGGAGCCGGTAGGCGAAGATGGCTACAAGGCCACGGTCACGGCCAAGGTCGGGCCAGTGAAGGCGAAGTTCGCCGGCCAGGTGACGCTCTCCGACATCGACCCGCCGA
>CAZVLI010000673.1:0-2892 GCA_964627965.1 uncultured Rhodospirillales bacterium | reverse complement strand
CTCGTCGATCATGCCGCAGAAGCGCAACCCGGACGCGGCGGAGCTGGTGCGTGGCAAGGCTGGCCGCGTGATCGGCGCGCTGAACGCGCTGCTGGTGCTGATGAAGGGCCTGGCGATGACCTATTTCAAGGACATGCAGGAGGACAAGGAGCCGGTCTTCGAGGTCGCCGATACCCTGGCGCTGACGGTGCCGGCGATGACCGGCATGATCACGGACATGACGGTGAACCCGGATGCTATGGCCGACGCGGCGGGCGACGGGTTCGCCACCGCGACCGACCTCGCCGACTGGCTGGTTCGCGCGCTGGGCCTGCCGTTCCGCGAGGCGCACCACGTCACCGGCGCGCTGGTGAAGATGGCCGAGGACCACGAGGTCGACCTCGCCGACCTGCCGCTGGGCCGCATGCAAGAGGTCGAGCCGCGCATCACCATCGACGTCTTCGAGGTGCTGACCGTGCAGCGTTCCGTCGCCAGCCGGACCAGCTACGGCGGCACCGCGCCGGACAACGTGCGCGAGGCGGTGAAGCGGCTTCGTGGAGAACTTGCATGAGCGCGCAACAGCACGCTCACCTTCCAAGGACGACCGTGAGCCGCCGAGCGCTCTTGGTCGCGGTGGCGACGGCGGTGCTCGCCGCCTGTGGTAAGAAGGGCAAGCTCCGGCGCAAGAACGAAGACGAGAAGAAGCAGTGATGGACGCGTTCGAATATCGCGACGGCGAGCTGTTCGCCGAAGATGTGCCGCTGGCGCGGATCGCCGCCCGCGTCGGCACGCCGGCCTATGTCTACTCGGCCGGCGCCATGCGCGCCGCATATTCCGATCTCGCCGGCGCGATGGACGGGCTGAACACGACCATCTGCTACGCCATGAAGGCGAACGACAATCTCGCCGTCGTCCGCACCTTCGCCGAGCTCGGCGCCGGCGCCGACGTGGTCAGCGGCGGCGAGCTGGCCGGTGCGATGGCCGCCGGCGTGCCGGCTGACAAGATCGTCTTCGCCGGTGTCGGCAAGACCCGCGAAGAGATGGCCCAGGCCATCGAGGCCGGCATCTGGCAGTTCAACGTCGAGAGCGAACCCGAACTCATCGCCTTGTCGGAGGTCGCCGGCGCGCGCGGCGCCGAGGCGGTGGTTGCCTTGCGCGTGAACCCGGACGTCGATGCCAAGACCCACGCCAAGATCACCACCGGCAAGAAGGAGAACAAGTTCGGCATCTCCATCGAGCGGGCGCACGAGGTCTACAAGCTGGCGGCGTCGCTGCCCGGCATCCGGCCGGAGGCGGTGGCGGTCCACATCGGCTCTCAGCTCACGCGCATCGAGCCCTACGAGGCCGCCTTCGCCAAGCTCGCCGACCTGACCCGCGCGCTCTTGGCCGATGGCCTGCCGATCCGCCGCGTGGACCTGGGTGGCGGCATCGGCATCGACTATCGCGGCGAGCAGCCGCCGACGCCGCGCGTCTACGCCGAGGCCGTGCGGCGCACCGTCGGCGACCTCGGCCTGGAGCTGATCTGCGAGCCCGGCCGGTCGCTGGTCGGCAACGCGGGTGTGCTGCTGGCCGGGGTGATCTATGTCAAGGATGAGGGTAAGCGTTTCGTTATTCTGGACGCGGCGATGAACGATCTGCTCCGGCCGGCCTTGTACGACGCCTGGCACGACATCGTGCCGGTCCGCGAAGCCGCGCCCGACGCGGCGCTGAGCGAGGCCGACGTGGTCGGCCCGATCTGCGAGAGCGGCGACGTCCTGGGGCTGGCCCGTGCGTTGCCACCGCTGGATGCCGGGGATTTGATCGCTATTCGTTCCGCCGGGGCGTATGCTGCCGTCATGGCGTCGAACTACAACAGCCGTCCGCTGGCGCCGGAAGTGCTGGTGGACGGTGACCGCTTCGCCGTCGTGCGGCCGCGACAGTCGGTCGCCGAGATGATCGGCGAGGCACAGCAACCCGCGTGGGAGAGCTGATGCAGCCAGGCGACCGTCTGAACCAGTATATCGAGCGCCGGCAGAAGCTGGCTTGGCTGGCGCTGGCCTGGGAGCGCGCCTGGCCGGCGTTGGCGCCGCTGGTCGGCGTGATCGGCCTGTTCGCCGCGGTTGCTTTGATGGATGTGCTGCCGGCGCTCACCGGCTGGGGCCACGTCGCGGTGCTGGTCCTGTTCGCGCTGGCCGCGCTCGCGGCGCTGGTCTGGATGGTGCGCTACTGGCAGCGGCCGACCGCCGGCGAGGCGCGTCGTCGCCTCGAAACCGCTTCGGATTTGCCGCATCGGCCGCTGGCGGTGCTGGACGACGATCTCGTCACGCTGGGCGACATGGGCAGCCGCGCCTTGTGGGAGGCGCACCGCCGTCGCGCCGCCGCCGCGCTCGCCGGCCTCAAGGTCGGCTGGCCGCACCCGCGCCTGCCGGCGATGGACCCCAACGGTTTCCGCGCCATCGTGTTCCTTGCCGTGGCCGTCGGCCTTGCGGTCGGCTGGTCCGAGCCGGGCGCGCGACTGGCCCGCGCGGTCACGCCCGACTTCTCCGGACCGGCTGGCGTGCCGGCCGAGCTGGAGGCATGGATCAATCCGCCGAGCTACACCGACCTCGCGCCGTTCCCGCTGGCCTGGCCGGCGACCGGCGAGACGGTGCAGGTGCCGACCGGCGCCAAGCTGCTCGCCCGGCTCTATGGCGGCAAGGGGATCGCGGTTCTGCGCACCGACGACGACCCGACCGCGACGCCGATCGAGTTCCGCCAGGCCGACGCGCTGAACCACGAAATCGAGTACGAGCTCACCGAGGGCAGCCGGCTGCGGGTGATGCAGGGCGAGACCGTGGTCGCCGACTGGCCGATCGAGATCGTGCCCGACCTGCCGCCGACCGCCGAGATCGCCCGCCTGCCCGGCGGCGGCCACGAGGTCCGCCAGAAGCGGCT
>CAZVLI010000672.1:0-2896 GCA_964627965.1 uncultured Rhodospirillales bacterium | reverse complement strand
ATCCGCGCGGTTCAGGGCGGCGCGCTCACCGATGCCATCGACCGCGACTTGCCGGCCGATCACGGCGTGACCCGTGACTTCGCTCGCGCGGCCGGTTTCCGAGCCGTCGCGAAAGAGCTTGGCGAGAACCCGGCGCGGCTGGCACATCGCTACGCCCTGTCGATGGACGGTATCGCGACCGTGGTGCTCGGCGTGAAGAACCGCGACGAGCTCGCGGATTGCGTGGCCGCCGCCGAAGCCGGCCCCCTGCCCGCCGACGTCATCGACCGGATCGACGCCAGCGTGGCGCCGTGAACGCGTGGCGCGTCGCCTGGCGGGTGCGGCTGACGGCACTGGCCGTGTCGCCGGTGCCGGCACTGCTCACAGCCCTCATCTTCTTCCTCGAGTACCAGGCGGAGTTCGCTTTCTTCGCCGGCGAACCCGCCTTCGTCGTGCTCGATACCGCTTACTTCGCCGCGGAGGCGCTGTTCCTCGGCATGCTGCTGGAGGCGCTATTCGTCGATGACGGGCCGCCGGCGACACGCGACGCGATGCGGCCGCGCTCAGGCGCGCTGCGCTTCGCGGCGGCGATGGCGCCGGTCGGGCTGGTCGCCGTCCTGCTGCAGCTTGGCTTGCACGGCCTGCTGGCGGAATCGTTCGAGGGTGACCTGGCCGGCAACCCAGGCGCCGAACCCGGCCTGGCGCACCTCTGGTTCGAGGCCGTCACCAGCGATCCCGCGGTCCAGTGGCTGCTCGGCGGCCTGATGGCGCCAGCCATCGCAGTCCGCACGCTCAAACTGGAGCAGATGGCCTCCCGACCGGTGGCCATCCCCAGCCTCGGCCTGGTTGCCATGGTGATCGAGGCCGTGGTGCTCGCCGTGCTGCTCTACCGGGGCACCGGAGCGGCCGCCGATCGCCTCGGGCTGTTCGGCCTGTGGCTGTCCTTCGCGACCTGGTACCTCATCGCGATGCTGACCTTGACGCTGATCGCCACCGCCATCGGGCTGATGCTGCGCGCGCGGGTCTAGGCCGCGCCCAGCAGGACGCGGCCTAGACCAAAGTAGCGGCGTGCTGTTGCGCGCCGCTTAGCCCATGCTGGCGTAGCCGCCGTCGACCTCGATCGCGGTGCCGGTGACGAAGTCGGACGCGGCGCTGGCGAGGAAAACGGCGATGCCGGCGAAGTCCTCGATCACGCCCCAGCGGCCGGCCGGAGTGCGCTTCAGCACATTGTCGTGCAACTCGGTGACCTGCTGGCGCGCGCGCTGGGTCAGCGGCGTGTCGATCCAGCCCGGCAGGAAGCAGTTCACCTGGATGTTGTCGGCCGCCCAGGCGGTCGCCAGCGACTTGGTCATCTGCACCATGCCACCCTTGGAGGCGCCGTAGGCCGCCGCGAACGGCAGGCCGAAGATCGACGCCATCGAGCCGTTGTTCATGATCTTGCCGCCGCCGGCCTGCTTCATGTGCGGATAGACCGCCTGGCTGGCCAGGAAGGCGCTGGTCAGATTGGTGTCGATGACGGTGTGCCAGTCGGCGACCGACATGTCCTCCGGCCGGCCGCGGATGTTGGTGCCGGCGTTGTTGACCAGGATGTCGACGCCGCCGAGCTGGTCAACCGTGCTCGCCACCATCGCCTCGATCGCCTTCGGGTCGGTGACGTCGGTGGCCACGGTGATCGCGTTGTCGCCGAGCGACGGCAGGACGGCCTTCGCCCGTTCCTGATCGCGCGCGGCGATCGCCACGGTTGCGCCGGCCTCGGCCAAACCACGCGCCATGCCCAGCCCGATGCCGCTGTTGCCGCCGGTGACCAGCGCCACCTTGCCCGTCAGATCGAAGAGTTTCATCGCCTCGCCGCTCCCTTGCCTGCCCTGTCTCGGATGTCCTGGGCGGGAGCCTATCGCGGCGGTGCTTCGCTAGGCGAGGCTTTCGGCCGCCTCGGTGAGCTGGCGCAGCAGGGTTTGCGCATCGCCGGTAGGTGCCGCACTTAGCGCCGGCCGGGCCGGTCGCTCGATCTCGGCGGGTGCCGACAATCCCTGATGCGCGCGTGCCAGAGCCGCTTCGAGCAGCGGCTTGTCGACCGGCTTGGCGACGAAGTCGTCCATGCCGGCGGCCAGGAACCTCGCCCGATCGTCCGGCATCGCCTCGGCGGTGAGCGCGACGATGCGCAGGTGCGACAGGGCGCCGTCCAGCGAGCGAATCGCGCGGGTCGCGGCGATGCCGTCCATCTCGGGCATCTGCACGTCCATCAGGACCGCGTCGTACTCGCCCTCGCGCACCGCGGCGACAGCCGCGCGACCGTCGCCGACGATGTCGACGACGTGGCCCATGCGCCCCAGCATGGCGGCGATGACCGTCTGATTGACCGGGTGGTCCTCGGCCAGCAGAAGCTTCATCGACGGCACCGGCCCGACGGCCTTCTCAACCGGTTTCGGCGCCGCCGGCCGCAGATCCAGCGGCAGCGAGAACCAAACCCGGGTTCCCTTGCCGTCCGTGCTCTCCAGCGCGATCTCGCCCCCCATGAGCCGGACCAGGCCGCGACAGATGGCCAGCCCGAGGCCGGTCCCGCCATAGCGGCGCCGGGTGTCGGCGGCGGCCTGGCGATAGGGCTCGAAAAGGCTGACCTGACGGTCCACCGGCACGCCGACCCCGGTGTCCGACACGGCGAACAGCAGGCGCCCCTCGTGCAGCCGCATCGACACCGTCACGCCACCGATCTCGGTGAACTTGATGGCGTTGGAGATCAGATTGACCAGCACCTGGCGCAGCCGGCCGGCATCACCGACGGTCGTCTCCGGGCAGGCCGGATCGACATCCAGTCGCAGACGCAGGCCCTTGTCTTCCGCCGCCAGGCGCCAGATGGTCATGATCTCATCCAGCAGGGCGCGCGTCGTCAGGATCATTCCCGGTGTGCAGATGCCGC
>CAZVLI010000671.1:0-2897 GCA_964627965.1 uncultured Rhodospirillales bacterium | reverse complement strand
ACTCGATCAAGGTCCGCCTGCCGAACCTGGTCGAGTGGCTGAAGGCGACCGGTCCCGACGTCGCGCTCCTGCAGGAGCTCAAGGTCGTCGACGAGAACTTCCCGGCCATGGAGATCGAGGATCTCGGCTACAACGTCGCCGCGCACGGCCAGAAGACCTACAACGGCGTTGCCATCCTCTCCAAACGCCCCTTGGAGGACGTGAGCCGCGGCCTGCCCGGCGACGACGAGGACGTCCAGGCGCGCTACGTCGAGGCGGTGACCGGCGGCGTCCGCGTGGCCTCGATCTACCTGCCGAACGGCAACCCCATCGGCACCGACAAGTTCACCTACAAGCTCGGCTGGATGGACCGGCTGGCGGCGCATGCCCGCGAGCTGCTCGACAACGAGGAGCAGATTGTGCTCGGCGGCGACTACAACGTCTGTCCGACCGATATCGACTGCTGCGATCCGGCCGCCTTCGCCGACGACGCGGTGTGCCAGCCGGAGAGCCGGGCCAGGTTCCGCACGCTCACCAACCTCGGCTACACCGAGGCTTACCGGGCGCTGCATCCGGGCAAGGTCGCCTGGTCCTTCTGGGACTACCAGGGCGGCGCCTGGGAGAAGGACCGGGGCGTGCGCATCGACCACCTGCTGCTCAGCCCGCAGGCCGCCGACCGGCTGACCGCGAGCGACATCGACCGCGACGAGCGCGGCAAGACCAAGCCGTCCGATCACGTGCCGGTCTGGGTCGAACTCTCCGAAACCCCGATCGACCCCACGCCCTTCGACGCCTGAAAACCCCTGTCACGCCCGGAAATGTTCCGGGCGTCTCGCGGTCGCAAGGGGCGGCGAATTGCGACGAACGATGCGAGAGAAGGGGTAGGTTTCGCGGTTCCGACCGCTAACCGATTCCACCGACTCGGGTTTTCGCGCTGGCTTCATATCTCGTATCAAGCCGCCGCGCGTTGAATCGAACCGCCAGCCGGGCGCCATAAGTGACTCATCTGACTCACGTTTCTGCCACCGGCTGTGGCGAAAATGGCCCGCTGGCGATAACCCATGACTCGGATCCGTCATGGCCGGCGCTAAGCGACTCCAGTTGTTGAGAAATCCGCAAAGTTCTCAGGTCGAGGGCGAGCTTCCCGGCGCTCGTCGCAGCACTGGCGATAACTCCTGAATCGGTCTGCGAAAGTCACGCCGCAGTCGACTCGTTCGACTCGACAAACGGGTATCCCGGCCTGTCGCGCACGGCAAACGCGAATTCGCGCACGATTTGCGCGTAACTCTCGACCCTGTAGCCGCCCTCGGCGCGCAGATCGAACCACGGTGCGGCCGGCCGCGCGTGGTGGTCGGCGTGGCGATGGTTGTTGAGGAACAGCCACGCGAGCGGTCCCGCGCGTTCCACCGTTGCGGTCTCGCCGCCGCCTAGCACGGCGCGATGTTCGTGGAACGAGCGGATCAGGTTCAGCGCGATCCCGGGCCACACCGCCAGCAGGACGTACTCGGCGAACGGCACCCCGCACCAGCCGAGCCAGCCGAACAGAACCGCCAGCCCGAGCCCGTGCCAGGCCCAGGCGCGCCACGCGACGGGCTCGCGCACCACCCGTCGGGCGAAGTCGATCAGCAGCCGAGGCGGCCCTAACAGCAGTCGTCCGACAAGCGTGTTGTGCGCGCGCAGCAGCCCCCGCCGCCAGGGCCCGTAGCGCGCCCAGTCGGCCGGCGCGACGTAGTAGCTTTCCGGATCGCAGGACGGGTCGGTGAGGCGGGCGCAGCGGTGATGCGCCATGTCGTAGGGCAGCCACAGCCACAGCGATGGTCCGGCGACCAGCCGGTTAACCCACGTCAGGCGCGTCGGGTGGCCGTGCAGGCATTCGTGCTGCAACGACGCATGCCACGCCACCAGCCAGGCGCCAGCCGGCAGCACCAGCCACCAGGGCAGGCGCGCCCAGTACCACGTCAACAGACCGAAGCCGGCGTAGATCGTCCCGGCGACTAGCCACGTTGGCGCCTCCGTCCGGCGCCACCACGCCGGCCGCTCCTCGACCATGAAATCCTCGTCTTGTTCGCCGCCGGACGGCGGCCTGACGCCGCCGACATAGAGAATCGTGGCACTGACGCACAACGTGGGAGTTGTCGACGTAACTGGACACAAGAAACGGAATGGCTAGTATTGACGGAATCTCAATATATTGTTGATTAAAAGCAACAATGCGTGATTTATGACCGCAAGCCTGGATCGTGAAGGCCGTGTCCGCCAGTTCCGCGCCCGCCTGATGGAGGTGATGGCGGAGAACGGCGTGTCGCAGTCGGCGCTGGCCCGTCGTGCCGGCATCGACCGTTCGACCCTGTCGCAGCTCCTGGCGCCGGACAACGACCGGTTGCCGCGCGCCGATACCGTGGCGGCGCTGGCGCTGGCGCTGCAGGTCAGCCTCGACTGGCTGCTCGGCCTCAGCCAGCAGAAGCAGCTCGGCGCCGATATCCTGGAGCAGTCGCTGCTGATCGAGGCGGGCGGGCCGGAGGAGGCCGAGCGTCGGCTGGCGCAGTGGCACGAGGAGGCCGTCGGCTACAAGATCCGCTACGTACCCGCGACCCTGCCGGACCTGCTGAAGACCGACGCGGTGATCGAGTACGAGTTCCGGCCCTTCACCGCCGTTCGCCCGGAGAGCGCGCGCCGCCGCGCCGCCGGCCAGCTTGCCTATACAAGGCTCCCGGAAACGGACATGGAGGTCTGCACGACGCTGCAGGTCATGCGCGACTTCGCCCAGGGCCACGGTCTGTGGCGCGACCTGCCCGCCGCCGCCCGGGCCGAGCAGCTCGATCTGATGGCCCGGCTGTCCGACGAGCTCTACCCGACCTTTCGCTGGTTCCTGTTCGACGGCCTGGAGCGCTATTCGGTGCCGGTCACCATCTTCGGCA
>CAZVLI010000670.1:0-2897 GCA_964627965.1 uncultured Rhodospirillales bacterium | reverse complement strand
TTTCAACGGCGTACGTCGCGACGTTGCCCTAGCCATAAACGACAGCCGTTTTGCCTGCGATGTCATCGTCTATACGATTCAGCATGTCCTGCATGAAGTAAACAGCGCCATAACCCGTCGCTTCGGTACGGATGAGACTGCCACCAAAGGACAGACCTTTGCCGGTCAAAACGCCCGTGAACTGGGTGGTCAGTCTCAGATACTGACCGAACAGGTAGCTGATTTCGCGGGCGCCAACCCCGATGTCGCCTGCGGGGACATCGGTGAACGGGCCAACGTGTTTACTCAGCTCCAGCATGAAAGACTGGCAGAATCGCATGACCTCCCGGTCGGATTTGCCTTTGGGGTTGAAGTCCGAGCCGCCCTTGCCGCCGCCCATGGGCAGGCCGGTCAGGCTGTTCTTGAAGGTCTGCTCGAAGGCCAGGAACTTCAGCACCGACTGGGTCACGGACGGGTGGAAGCGGATGCCGCCCTTGTACGGGCCGATGGCGTTGTTGTTCTGGACGCGATAGCCGCGGTTGACGCGGATGTTGCCCTCGTCGTCTTCCCAGCAGACGCGGAAGCTGATGATCCGGTCCGGCTCGGCCATCCGGTCCATGATGTGCATCTTCTCGTAGACCGGCTTGTCCTTGATGTACGGGAAGATGTCATTGGCGACCTCGTAGACCGCCTGATGGAACTCGGTCTCGCCGGGGTTGCGGCGGATCAGGCCCTGCATGAAGTTGTCGAGTCTCTCGTCGGCTTTCCCGGCCATGGTCGTTCCTTCCAACTAGCCTTCGATAAAAACCGCACGTGAACCGCCGGGGATGACGGCCTGCGCGCCGGTATCGAACGGGGAGTGCCGGAGCCTGCTGGCGCAGCGACCCAATGTCGCAGTAGCCGATGGCGCCTGATTTTCCCCCACGATTCAACCTATCAGGTATGCCCGGCGCGGAGAAGCCACGCGTGGTTCGCGGATTTGGCACGAAGGCTGCTTTCCAAAGGGTAACCAGGCGGGACAAACCCGACGTTGTACCGAGATGGCGCAACTTTGCCTCGCCCAAGTCACGAGACGCCGCGGACAGTCCCGCATAGGGATGCGGCCGGAGGGATACAGCCGATGACGAGACACGCCGCCTTCGCTTTCGCCCGTACGCTGGATGTGCTCGCCGCCGCGGCGGTCCTCCTGGCGACGGCCCCGATCCTGGCGTTCGTTTCGTTGGCGTTATGGTTCGAGAGCCCGACCCCGGTCCTGGTCGGACGCGGGCGGCTTCGTTTCCGCACCGTGCGGGTCGACGAGACCGGCCGCGCGGTGGGGCGCACCGAGTTCGGCGCCTGGCTGTGGGTCACACGGCTGGATGAGCTGCCGCAGTTCATCAGCCTGCTGAAAGGCGACCTGAGCCTGTTCGGCGCCGGCGCCCCGGCGCTCAGCCTCGAGGCCTGAGCGCACGTTCTCGACACCCGTAACGGGACTGCCACGTAAATTGCGAATGCTCTAGCATTCCCTCCCAGACATGAACGGGAGGGACGGCATGAGCGGTGTGGTGAACAAGGTGCGCGAGCGGCTGGATGCCGGCGAGCTGGCGCTGGGTTGCGGCTTGCGGCAATCGCGCACGGTCGACATCGGCCGGATCATGGCGGCCTGCGGCTACGACTTCCTGTTCATCGACATGGAGCACGGCTCGCACGACCTCGACAACGTGGCGCAGATCTCCGTCGCGGCGCTCGATGCCGGGATCGCGCCGATCGTGCGGGTACCGGGCTTCGAGCATCATCACGCCAGCCGGGCGCTGGACGCCGGCGCGCTGGGCATCGTCTTTCCGCATGTCGACACCGCCGAGCAGGCCGCCGAGCTGGCGCGGATGTGTCGCTTCCCGCCGGTCGGCGCACGCTCCATGGGTGGCCCGCCGGTGCAACTCGGCTTCGCCGGGGTGAAGCCGGCCGAGGCGGTGACGGCGGTGAACGACGCGGTGCTGGTCACCGTGATGGTCGAGACGCGCCAGGCCATCGCCAACGTCGAGGCCATCGCCGCGACGCCCGGCGTCGACGTCGTGCTGGTCGGCTCGAACGACCTGTGCCTGGACATGGGCGTGCCCGGCGACCTGGAGGCACCGGAGCTGATCGAAGCGTACAAGCGGCTGATCGCGGCGTGCGACAAGCACGGTAAGTGGCCCGGCCTGGGCGGCGTCTACGTGCCGGAACTGATGGAGAAGCGGATCGCCATGGGCTTCCGCATGATCCTCGCCGGCAGCGACCTCACCTTCATGATGAACGGCGCCCGCAACCAGGCCAGCTTCCTGCGCAAGGTCGACCTGGGGTAGCGGGCGTCGGGATCCGCGAGAGCTCGCGAACGGTCTGTCGGTGGCGAGACGTGGATACCCGGGACAAGCCCGGGCATGACGGAGCTTCATTGGTCTTCAGTACAATCGTCATGCCCGCACTTGTTGCGGGCATCCACGTCCATCCGCTGGTACGAACGTCGCCGGCCTCGCATCGGTCTCAAAGCCTCTGACGAGGCATGTGGCTAGCTGCGACGCCTCTGGACGCGGCTAACGCCGGAAGAAGCTGCCCCAGTCGCCGGGCGGGATGCCGAAGGGGGCGAAGTCGGTGCGCTCGCCGACCTCGCGATGCTGGGTCAGCGCCCACAGCACGCTGGGGAAGGCGAGATCGTCCCACGGGATCTCGTCCCAGTCGTAGAGCTCGACTTCCAGGCTTTCCTCGCCGGGCGAGAAGGTCGGGTTCACCATCTCGGCGCGGTAGATCATCTGCACCTGGCTGATGCGCGGGATGTTGTAGATCGCCAGCAGGTTGTCGATGCGGATGTGCGCGTTGGCCTCTTCCAGGGCCTCGCGCTTGGCGCCTTCCTCGGTGGTCTCGCGCTCTTCCATGTACCCGGCCGGCATCGTCCAGTAGCCGAT
>CAZVLI010000669.1:0-2901 GCA_964627965.1 uncultured Rhodospirillales bacterium | reverse complement strand
GGCCCGCGTGGTCAGCCGATGCGGGTACATCGACTGCGACGGCGCGCGCGATGATGACGAAGCCCGTCGTCTGGCCGAGCTCTTCGTCAACCCGATACTTCCGAAGCTGCTGTCGCTGCGCCGCGACGACAAGCCGGACACCAGCTGCTGGTTCGCCGGCGCCGGTTGGTGGCTGTCGGCCGACCCGCCGCCGGGCTAGGCGGCGCTGCCGGCCTCGTCGCGCAACGCGGCAAATGCCGACGCCGCCGCGACCCTGTCACGCTCGATCGCCAGGCACTGCGCCGTCGTTTCGTTCAGTGCCGCGGCCTGGATGAGCAAGGCGGTCCGATAGGGGGGATGCGCGACTTCGCGCAGCACACGCTTTAACGTCGCGAACGCGTGCAGGCTGGCGCTGCGGTCGCCGGCAATGTGCGGGCGCAGCGTGTCGAACATCGCGGCGACCGCTTCTTCGTAGCTGAGGTGGGGTAGCGCGATACGAAGCTCGCCGTCCTCGTCGCGCCGATACGGGCTCGGCATCTCGCGTTGCCCGAGCTGGATCGCCGCACTGCCCAGCCAGTCCAGGCAGCTGATGGCGGTGACCGGGTCGTTGATGCCTGGCGACATGGCCCGGATCGCAATCTCCACCAGTTGCTGCACGACGAACAGGAAGTCCTGCCGGTTCGTGCGCTCGTCGTCGATGGCGAAGGCCGAACGGACGGCGTCGCGCAAGTCGTCGTCGACGTCCGTCTCGAAGGTGGTCGCGAGCTTTTCGCCTTCGCTGACGAAGTCGCCGGGCCGCAGGTGGAGCCGCAGCATGCCGCCGCGTTCGGTGAACTCCGACAGCAGGCCGCTCGCGTCGATGTGGGTGATGTAGCCGTGCTTGGTCGCCCGGACCGGGCTCCCTGCCGTCTGCGGCAGATCGGCGACGGCGCCTGCCAGATCTTCGCCTTCGTTCGCGTGCTCGCCCAATCGGTTCGGAAACAGCACGGCCGTACGCTCGATCAGGTCCTTGCCGATATGCGCGACCACCTGCGCGGTCGAGATCGACCGGGGCACGTGATGAATGAACGAGATCAGGACCGCCAGCGATGCCAGGGCCATCAGCAGGGCGACCAGCACACCCAGATGCGGCACGAAGGCGGCACCGGTGCCGGGCCCGCTATCCTGTACGGTGCGCAGCACCAGCAGGCCATAGACGAAAGTGGCGATGAACGTGCCGAGCGTGACCTTGTTGCTGGTGTCGCCCATGAAGATGGTGAGCAGTCGCGGGCCGAGCTGGCCGGTCGCGAAAACGACGGCGGCGATCAGGATGGAGAAGCTGACGCCGGCGACGGTGATCATCGAGCCGGCGATCGTCGACAACACGGCACGCGCGCCGGCCGGCGTGTTAAGGCCCCAGACAGCCAGGGGTTCGGGCCATCGCTGCGCGATCGAAACGTCGATGACGAACGTGATCGCCGACAGCACCACCGCCGCCAGCAGCATCAGCGCCGGGACGAACCAGTAGCTGTAGCGGACCGCGAACCAGTATTTGCCGAGTTGAGCGCGCATGGTGCGGTTGAGGGGCCTGCCCGGTTGGGGGTGGTATCCGCTAGCGCTGGCTGGGCAGCTTGGCGGCGAACGCGGCGATCACGTCGGCGATGCCGATGTCCGGGTCGAGGTCCTCGCGCTTGGTCTCAGCGTTCGGCGTGCGTGTCAGAACCTCGTAGACCTGCGCCGCGGCTTCGTGGAAGCCGGTCGGGACGCCGGCCGAGCCGTAGGTTTTCACGATCTCGTCCATCTCGCCGATCCAGCGGCCGGCGTCGGACGGCAGGCGTGCGACCTGCTTGTCCATGCGAGACCAGACACCGCCCTGGCTTTCTTGCAGTTCGGTCCAGAACGGCTCGTCCAGGCCGTACTGGTGCGCCACCATCAGCGCAGCGGTGAACAGGGTCGACGTGCCCTTGGTGATCGACGCGTAGCACATCTTCATCGCCGACGCGTCGCCGACACGCGGGCCCAGGTGCCGGACGATGATGCCTTGACCGTCCAGCGCCAGCATCGGCGCGGTGTCCGGCCCGGCGACGTAGAAGCGCGGCGTGCCACGGCCCGGCGGCGGTCCGACGATCCCGCCGTCGATGAAGCTGGCGCCGGCCTCGCCGACGATCTCGCCAACCTGGCGCGAGGTCTCCGGCGCGATCGCGTTGCAATCTGCGTAGAACGGCGTCGCGCCGGTCTGGCGCAAGGCTTCCGCGACGCTTTGGGCGAGTTCGATGGCGTTCGACGGCGGCAGGATCGACAGAACCAGTTCCGCCGCCGACACCGCGCCGGCGAGGTCGCCCGCATCGATCAACCCGCCGGCCTTCGCGAAGGCCTTGGTCCGCTCCGAGCGACCGGCCAGGCTGGTCATGACCTCGTGGCCGTGTTCCTTCAGCGAGCGCCCGACGGCGTGGCCCATGTCGCCGGGGTAGAGGATCGCGATCTTCGCCATCAGGCATTCTCCAGGATGACTTTTGTCGCAGATCAGTCCCGCTTGCGACGATCAACGATCCGCACGGCCTTGCCCATCGAGCGAGCGACCTGGCCGGGATCGACGACGCGCACGCCGGCACTGACGCCGACCATGCCCTTAACGCGCCCGGCGATGGCCTTGGCGGCCTCGGCGCGCGCGGCCGCATCGCTGCCGGCGAAGGCGGGCGCGCACTCGACCACGATGTCGAGCTCATCCAATGCCTTCTCGCGACGGATCTCGAGCTGATAGTGCGGCGCGACGCGCTCGTCCTGCAGGATGATCGCCTCGATCTGTGTCGGGAAGACATTGACGCCGCGGATAATCAGCATGTCGTCGCTGCGCCCGGTGATCCGCTCCATCCGCCGCATCGACCGCGCCGAGATCGGAAGAGCACACGTCTGAACTCCAGTCAGACGTGTGCTCTTCCGATC
>CAZVLI010000668.1:0-2909 GCA_964627965.1 uncultured Rhodospirillales bacterium | reverse complement strand
GCCAGCCCATTGCCATCTGGGCGACCACCGCGGCGCAGAACAGCAGCCAGCCGTAGGTCTCGTGGCTGGATAGCAAGTCGATCTCGCGATCGGACACGTAGGTCAGCCAGATCACCGACGTGGTGCGTAGCCCGTTGGCGAGAATCGCCACCGGAATGCCGGCCAGGACGTAGACCAGCCGCTTCCGCCAGCCCGTGAACATCAGATTGGCGTAAACCAGCGAGATCACCGTGTTGCCGACGATGAAGTCCAGCGCCGAGCATGCCTCGACCACCGCGAAGCGCCCGATCTCGGTGATCAGGATGTTGCCGTCGACGACAACCTGGACGCCCAGCGCGCGCAGGCCGCCGACCGTCAGCACCACCGTGAGGTCGATCAACGCCGGCAGCAGCGAGTCGCCGAACGGCACCATCAACCACAGCAGCAGCAGCGGAAAAAGCAACGCCCGGAACACGGCGCGGCCGAGCACGCTCAGCACCGCGATCTGCATCAAGATCACGAACGCGAACTGCGTCAGCACCGATATCTGCGCCAATTCGCCCAGCAGCCACAGCAGTCCGGCGGGCAGGGTCAGCAGGGCCGCGGCAGGCCAGGGCCGGGGCACCATCTGGGCCAGGGCAGGCCGGCGCAACCAAACGAAATAGGCGCTGATCGGCACGATCAGGAAGGAGAAGGCGTGCGTGTTGCTCCGGCTCCAGACCGTTACCATCGCCACGACGGTCTCGAAATGAAGGGCGAGCAGCACGGCCAGGACCACGCCAAGCGCCGCCGTGGCCGCGGGCCAGCCGGCGGGGCGAGGTTGGCTGGCGGCACTGTCACGCTGACGCATTCGAATCCCTGTGCGGTCGCGCCATTGAACCGGAGGGCCGCGAACCTGTGCAAGCGGTGCCGAGTTCGCTTGACACCGCCCCGGCCGCACAGTACACCCCGGCGTCGCGCTGGGGGTGTAGCTCAGTTGGTTAGAGCGCTGGCCTGTCACGCCAGAGGCCGCGGGTTCGAGTCCCGTCACTCCCGCCATTTCCCCCGCGCAACCGCCCACGCATCCCTACGAAATCGGTAACCTCCACACGCGCATGTTGCGCATGCGAAAATGCGTGTCTGCCCCGGTTGCGGGGCCATGGTAGACCGGCTATACGAGAACCGCCTCAGTCGGGGAGAGGAGCGAGCGTGGTCGTCGAGCTGTTGCGCGAATACCTACCGATCTTGATGTTTTTCGCGGTCGCGGTAGGCCTGTCGGCGGCGATGATCATCGCCTCGCTGATCGCCGGCCGTCAGCGGCCGGATCCGGAGAAGCTGTCGGCCTACGAGTGCGGCTTCGAGGCCTTCGACGACGCGCGGCGTCAGTTCGACGTGCGCTTCTACCTGGTCGCCATCCTGTTCATCATCTTCGACCTCGAGGTCGCGTTCCTGTTCCCCTGGGCCATCACCCTGGGTGAGATCGGCGTCTTTGGCTTCTGGTCGATGATGATCTTCCTGGGCGTGCTGACCATCGGCTTCATCTACGAGTGGAAGAAGGGGGCACTGGAATGGGAGTAGACCCGACCGTCGCCCCGAACCTGCCCGCGACGCAGCAGCCGGCGTTCTTCAAGGAATTCTCCGAGGAACTGGCCGACAAGGGCTTCATCGTCAGCCAGGTCGACAAGCTGGTGAACTGGGCCCGGACCGGTTCGTTGTGGCCGATGACCTTCGGCCTGGCGTGCTGCGCGGTGGAGATGATCCACGCCTACATGCCGCGCTACGACCTCGACCGCTTCGGCGTCGTGCCGCGCGCCTCGCCGCGCCAGTCCGACGTGATGATCGTGGCCGGCACGCTGACCAACAAGATGGCGCCGGCGCTGCGCAAGGTCTACGACCAGATGGCCGAGCCGCGCTACGTGATCTCGATGGGTAGCTGCGCCAACGGCGGCGGCTACTACCACTACAGCTATTCCGTGGTGCGGGGCTGCGACCGGGTGGTCCCGGTCGACGTCTACGTGCCCGGATGCCCACCCACCGCCGAGGCTCTGGTCTACGGCATCCTGCAACTGCAACGGAAGATTCGCCGCACCGGCACCATCGCCCGCTGACGGGCGAGCGACGGTAAGCGAGGGCAGGGACTGATCTATGGACGACGCGGGGCTCATTGAGCTTGGCGAGTACATCGCCGCCGCACAGCCCGATGGCGTGCTCGACACCCAGGTGGCGCACAACGAGCTGATGGTCTCGGTGCGTCGCGCCCATCTGGTGCGGATCATGACCATGCTGCGCGACGACCAGCAGTGCCTGTTCAAGCAGCTGATCGACGTCTGCGGCGTCGACTACCCGGAAGACGAAGAGCGCTTCGAGGTCGTCTACAACCTGCTGAGCCTGCGCCATAACCAGCGCGTGCGCGTGAAGGTCCGCACCGACGAGGACACGCCGGTGCCGTCGCTGGCCGGCGTCTACAGCTCCGCCGGCTGGTTCGAGCGCGAGACCTGGGACCTCTACGGCGTGCTGTTTTCCGATCACCCCGACCTGCGCCGCATCCTCACCGACTACGGTTTCGAGGGCCATCCGCTGCGCAAGGACTTCCCGCTGACCGGCTATGTCGAGGTGCGCTACGACGATGAGCAGAAGCGTGTGGTCTACGAGCCGGTGAGCCTGGCGCAGGAGTTCCGGCGCTTCGACTTCATGAGCCCCTGGGAGGGCGCGAAGTACATCCTGCCGGGCGACGAGAAGGCCGAGGGTCAAGGCTGATGGCCGAAGTCGATATCAAGAACCTGACGATCAACTTCGGGCCGCAGCACCCAGCCGCGCACGGCGTGCTGCGTCTGGTGATGGAGCTCGACGGCGAGGTGGTCGAGCGCTGCGATCCGCATATCGGCCTGCTGCATCGCGGCACCGAGAAGCGGAGCGAGTACAAGACCTACCGGCCGGCGGGGCCGTCTGGG
>CAZVLI010000667.1:0-2914 GCA_964627965.1 uncultured Rhodospirillales bacterium | reverse complement strand
CGCGATAAGCCTTGAACGAGCGGCCCTGGTAGAGGAACACCTCGCCCGGCGCCTCGTCGGTGCCGGCCAGCAGCGA
Organism: uncultured Rhodospirillales bacterium; assembly: GCA_964627965.1. Classification (GTDB taxonomy): domain Bacteria; phylum Pseudomonadota; class Alphaproteobacteria; genus JAVKFY01. The sequence goes on along the minus strand of CAZVLI010000667.1, from coordinate 2,838 downwards.
GCCGATCATCGCGCAGCTCGCGCCGGCGGCGATCGCCTTGGCCAGATCGCCGGAGAACTTGATGCCGCCATCCGCGATCAGCGGCACGTCCGCCTTGCCGCAGACCTCGTGGACATCCATCAGCGCCGTCATCTGCGGCACGCCGACACCGGCCACCATGCGCGTGGTGCAGATCGAGCCCGGCCCGATACCGACCTTCACGGCGTCGGCGCCCGAATCCAGGATTGCCCGCGCGCCGTCGCCCGTCGCCACGTTGCCGGCGATCACCTGGGTGTAGTTGGTCAGCTTCTTGATCGCCGTCACGGTCTCCAGCACCCGCGACGAATGGCCATGCGCGGTATCGACCACGACCACGTCGACGCCAGCGTCGATCAGCGCCTCGGCCCGCGCCAGCCCGTCGGCGCCGACGCCGGTGGCCGCCGCCACCCGCAAGCGGCCCTGCTCGTCCTTCGCCGCGTTCGGGTAGGCCTGCGCCTTCTCGATGTCCTTGACCGTGATCAGGCCGATGCACTTGTAGTCGTCGTCGACCACCAGCAGCTTCTCGATCCGCCGCAGATGCAGCAATCGCATCGCATCCTCGCGCGACACGCCGCCCGGCACCGTGACCAGGTCCTTCGCGGTCATCAGTTCGGAGACCGGCTGCGCATGGTCGGTGGCGAACCGCACGTCTCGGTTGGTCAGGATACCGACCAGCTTGCCGTTGCCGCGCTCGACCACCGGGATGCCGGAAATGCCGTTCGACTGCATCAGTTGCAGCGCCGCCGAGAGCGGCTCGTCGGGATGGATGGTGACCGGATTGACCACCATGCCGGCCTCGAACCGCTTCACCCGGCGGACCTCCTCGGCCTGCGTGGCCGGGTCCATGTTCTTGTGGATGACACCGATGCCGCCGGCCTGCGCCATGGCGATCGCCAGCCGATGCTCGGTGACGGTATCCATCGCCGACGACATCAACGGGATGCCCAGGACGATGTCGCGGGTGACGCGCGTTCGGGTATCGGTTTCGGCGGGCAGGACGGCGGAGGCGGCGGGTTTGAGGAGGACGTCGTCGAACGTCAGGGCCTCACGGATCTGCATCGCGCAACCTCGACTATTTACGGGGCTGCGGCATAACACGGCGCCCCGGGCTTGTGAAGGCCCGGGGCGTTGCGTGTCCGGAATGGCTGTGCGGCGCCTACGCGGCCTTGATGTTGGAGCGCCGGATGTGGTCGAGATTGGCGCCTTCGATACGAATCAGACGGGTCAGACCGTCGCGCTTCGGCGAGTGCACTTCGCCCACGTCGTAGAAGTGAGCGTCGCCCGGCTGCATCATGTAGCTGCGCACCGGCTCGACCAGATGCGGGCTCTTGTCGTCGCCCTGCTTGACGATCTTCCAGTCGGTCATCTCGGTGTCGCCCTCGGCGACGCCATAGATCGCCCAGCTGGACCCATGGTCGTGCGGCGCGCTGTTGCCGCCCTTCGGATAGACATGCCCGCAGACGCAGAACCCGAGATCCGGATCCTCGTACAGCACCTTGCGCGGCTTGCAGTTCTCCTCGGTCAGATGGGTGTCGATGAACGCATCGTCACGCAAGGCCTTCGACACCAGTTCGCAGACCTTCTGCTTGCCCATCAGACCGGCATCGGATTCCAGCGCGCCACGAATATCGGCGCTCAGTTGCTCCAGCGTGTAACTCATCTCGTTTCTCCCGATACGGCCATCAAGTCCGGTTCTCGGCCGCCGCCTCGGCGGCGAAGTCGTTATCCCGGGACTTGTAGAGATTTGGGTAGATTTCCTCGAAGCAGACCTTGATCTCGCTCAAAGGCACATCGGCGAAGACGCCGCGGTCGCGCACGTACTCCATGTGCTTGCGCCCGTCCGCGTCGAAGGGATGGAAGATCGAGTCCTCGCGGCCGTCGAACTCAAGCGGCAGCACCCGGAACTTCTCGCACAGGGACAGGTTGAAGGCCGGCGTCGCCTTCACCCAGCGCCCGTCGAGCCATACATCGGTGTAGCCGTGATAGGCGAACAGATCGGTGCCCATCGAGTCGATCAGCTTCTGGGTCGCCAGGTGGTTCTTCACGTCGGCGAAGCCGAGCCGGGCCGGAATGCCCGCCGCCCGCAACGCCGCCGCCAGCAGTGCCGCCTTGGTGATACAGAAGCCCTCCTCGCGCGCCAGCGTGGCGCTGGCCCGGAAGTGCTCTTCCGTCAGGATCATCGAATAGGGGTTGTAGCGAATGCGATCGCGCACCGCGTAGTAGATGTTCACCGCGCGCTCGCGGTCGTCCTTGGCATCGCCGGCGGCTTCGGTCGCGAAGGCGACGATGGCCGGGTGGTCGCTATCGATGATCGGCGTCGGCGCCAGGTAGGCCGGATCCATGGGCTCACAACTCCGTGGTGGGTCGTTGCGCGGTCAGTCTGCACCGGCCCACTCCCCCACCCGGCCACCCAACGTCAGTATCCTAGTGGGTGGCCGGGTGGGGGAGTGGGCCGGTGCGAATCCGCGCAAGCGGATACACGTCAAATCTCGCCTATTCTACGTCGGGCCGAAAACCCAGCGCCACCAGGTAGATTTCGGCGCTCTCCTGGCGGCTGGCCGGCGGTTTCACGTGCTTCACGGTCTCAAAGCGACGCTTCAGGTCGGCCAACAGGTCGCCCGCCGCCCCGCCCTGCCAGACCTTGGCGACAAAGCCGCCGCCCGGCGCCAGAACCTCGTAGGCCAGCGCCACCGCCGATTCCACCAGCCCGACGATGCGCAAATGGTCGGTGGCCCGCTGCCCCGTCGCCGACGGCGCCATGTCCGACAGCACCAGGTCCGCCGCGCCGCCCAGCGCGTCCTTGATCCTCGCCGGCGCATC
>CAZVLI010000666.1:0-2915 GCA_964627965.1 uncultured Rhodospirillales bacterium | reverse complement strand
CGCGAGAAGGAGGTCCACCTCCTGAACATCGACATCGAGAAGACCGAGGCCTTTGCCGACGCGCTGCAGGAGACCGAGATCTCCAACGAGCGCGCCCGCGTGCTGGCCGAGCAGCAGCGCTACATCCTCGACCGACGTCTGGAGGTCGAGCAGGAGGAGATCGACAAGGCGCTGGCGATCGAGAAGGCGCAGATCGCCAAGGAAGCCGCCGCCGCCGAGGCTGCCAAGACGCAAGACGCGGCCGAGATCGCCCGCGGCTTGGCCCGCGAGACCGAGGAGCGCGCGCGCGCCATCGCGCTGGCCGCCAAGGATGCCGAGCTGCGCCGTACCGAGGTGCAAGAGGCGCTCACCGTCGAGGTCGAGGAGCGCAACCGCGAGATCGCGCTGATCGCCAAGGATCAGGAGCGCGAGAGCGCCGACATCCGCCGCATGCTGGCACGCGAGCTGGAGGAACATGACCGCGAGATCGCGCTGACCCAGAAGCAGAAGCAGTTGGAAGCGGCCGAGGTCGACAAGCTGACCACCACTGCCGACCGAGAGCTGGCGGCGCACAAGGTTGAGTCGGTGCGTCACGTCGCCGATGCCGAGCGCGCCAAGGAGATCGAGCTGATCGCCGCCGCGCAGGCCGCCGAGCGTCAACGCATCGAGGAAGACGCCAAGGCGCAGATCACGCGCATGCACATGGTCACCCAGTCGGAGGCCCGCAAGGCATCGGCCAAGGACGATGCCGAGGCGATCATGATCCGCGCGCAGGCTTCGTCGGACGCGCAGAAGGTCACGGCCGAGGGTATCGAGCGCGAAGCCGGTGCTCAGGGCCGGGCCGAGGCCGAGGTCGAGGGCCTGCGCGTGCGCAACACCCAGCGCGCGCTGGAGGCCGAGGCCAAGGGCATCGAAGCCAAGGCGGAAGCGCTGGCCAAGTACAACGAGGCCGCGACCTTCCTGGAACTGGCCAAGCTCCGCATCGACGCGGAACGCGAGATCCACGTGCAGCAGGCGACCGCCATGGGCACCGCGCTCTCCGGCGCGCAGATCCGCATGTACGGCGACGGCGGCAACGGCACCGTGGACACCATTCGTGGCATGTTCACCAAGGGCTTCGCGCTCGGCGAAGTGCTGGAGGGCGTCGCGCAGTCGCTGCCCGAGGGCCTGCGTCAACGGCTGTCGGCCACCGGGCTCTCCGGCCTGATCGGCGCGGCACCGTCGAACCGCGACCTGCTGGCCGCGATGGCCGCGTTGCAGGACATGGTGCGCGCCAGCTTGAGCAATCGCGATGCCCGCGCGGTGCCATTCCCGGAGGCGGTTCAGACCCTATCCGACGCGGCCGACGGCGACAGCCAGACCCGCGCGGTGGAACTGCTCGCCGCGTTGAACGCCGACGACGTGCTGGCCGAGGTGCCGTTCGAGACGGTGTGGTCGCTGCTGCAGGCGATGGCGCGAGCCGCCGCGGACGAGTAGCCGCACGACGATGGCCACCTACGCCGTCGTCCTGGAGCACGTCGACAAGACCTATCCCGGCGGCGTGCGGGCGGTGATCGACTTCAATGCCGAGATCGAGCGTGGCGAGTTCGTCGCCATGCTCGGCCCCTCGGGCTGCGGCAAGACCACGACGCTGCGCATGATCGGCGGCCTGGAAGAGGCCACCACCGGCAAGATCTACAGCTCCGGCGAGGACGTCACAGACCTGCCGCCCTCACACCGCAACACGTCGATGATGTTCCAGTCCTTCGCGCTGTTCCCGCACCGGACGGTGGCGCAGAACGTCGAGTTCTCGCTGAAGATGAAGGGCATCGACCGCGACGTGCGCATGCGCGAGGTCTACCGCATGCTGGAGATGGTCAGCCTCGACCACCTCGCCAACCGCCGCCCGGCCGACCTCTCCGGCGGCCAGCAACAACGCGTGGCACTGGCTCGCGCGCTGATCAGCCGGCCGACGGTGCTGCTGCTCGACGAGCCGCTGGGCGCGCTCGACTATTCGCTACGCCAGCAGATGATGGTCGAGCTGAAACGGATTCAGCGCGAGCTGAACATCACCTTCATCATGGTCACCCACAGCCAGCAGGAGGCCATGTCGATGGCCGACAAGGTGATCGTGATGTCCGACGCCCTGGTGCAGCAGACCGGCACCAGCCGCGAGATCCATGAGTACCCGAAGACCAAGTTTGTCGCCGAGTTCATCGGCAACAACAACCTGTTCCAGGGCCGCATCACCTCGCGCTCCGGCTCGATGGTGTTCGTGGAGTCGCTGGGGCACCTGTTCTACGTCCGTGTGCCCGAGGGGCAACGCGATGTCGAGATCGGCCGCGAGGTGCATTTCTCGGTGCGCTCCGACCTGATGTCGACCGGCGTGCGCGAGGACATGGCAAACCGCGTGGAAGGCAAGTTCGTGGCGTCGGAGTTCCTCGGTACGTTGCAGACCGACGTGTTCGAGATCGCGCCGAAGACCTACGTTTCGGTCGAGCATCACCGCCAGGCGCAGGACCGCGAGTACCGCGTCGGCGAAGCCGAGACTCTATGCTGGCCGGCCGACGCGGGTGTGCTCCTGGAAGAGGCAGCGCGTCCGCCGGAAGCGGCCTAGCTACCGGAAGCTCCGTCCCTTCGGCAAGACCTCGCGGGGATCGCGGGTCAGGCGCTTGACCTCGTCGGCGCGGGCCAACGCGGCCGGCATGTTCTCTTGCGACGTGAGGATCGCCAGCGCGGCGGAGCGGTCGGTGATCTCCTCGGCCATCACGTGGATGACGATGCCCTCGCGCTCCACCCGTCCGCGCACCGCGACCAGGCGGCTACCGAGGACGACGCGACGGAACCGCTCGAAGATCGGTGGCCGGACGATCAGGTTGGCGACGCCGGTCTCGTCCTCCAGCGTGATGAAGATGACGCCCTTGGCCGTGCCCGGCCGCTGGCGCACCAGCACCAAG
>CAZVLI010000665.1:0-2922 GCA_964627965.1 uncultured Rhodospirillales bacterium | reverse complement strand
AGCAAGCCGAGAAGGCCGCCTGCACCGTGCGCCGCGTCGCCAGCGCCGACGACGTGCCCGCCGCCGTCACCGACTACCTGCGCGAGCACAACCTGCCGCAGGAAGTGCTGCTGGCGCCCTCGTCGGATCTCAAAAAGATGCCGTGGAAGAAGGAGAAGATGTTGCAGTGGCGCGAGGGCGCGCCCGGCAATGACGATCTCGTCTCCGTCACCCCGGCCTTCGCCGGCGTCGCCGAGACCGGCACCTTGGTGCTGGCCAGCGGTGCCGAACACCCGGCGACGCTGAACTTCATGCCCGATCACCACATCGTCGCGCTGCCTGCCAGCCAGGTGCATCGGGTCTACGAGGAGGCCTTCGCGGCCTGGCGGAAGTCGAACAAGAAACGCGGCCGCAAGTTCGAGATGCCGCGCAACATGAACCTGATCACCGGCCCGTCGCGCACCGGCGACATCGCGCTGAAGATCGAGCTGGGCGCGCACGGTCCGCGCAGCCTGCACATCCTGCTGATCGAGGATGAGCAGCCGAAGAAGTGACCGCTCGCGAACGGCGCGACCGCTCGACGACGAGGAGCGTGCGCTGTTCGAGCGGGTGATGCGTTCCGTCCGGCCGCTGGACCCGGCCGACACGGTGGCGCCGCCAACCGTCACGCCCACCAAACCAGTCCGCCGTCCTGCCCCGCCGCCGGCTCAGCCTGGCCCCGCCGTCGACATCGCCTCCATCGACCGCAAGACCGCGCGCAAGATCGAGCGCGGCCGCATGGGCATCGAGGCGCGGATCGACCTGCACGGCGACACCCAGGCGGTGGCGCACACGCGACTGGCCCGCTTCATCGCCTCACAGGCCGTGGCCGGCGCCAAGTCGGTGCTGGTGATCACCGGCAAGGGTAGTGACGAGCGTGAGCCTTTCGCCGAGCGGAGTCGCGGGGTGCTGCGACGGCAGGTGCCGATGTGGCTGGCCGCGCCCGACCTGCGCCGCTACGTCGTCGGCCTGCGCAATGCGGCGCGCCAGCACGGCGGCGACGGCGCCTACTACGTCCTGTTGCGCAAGCCGAAATGACGCCGTTCGGTGCCCGCATCCGCGAGCTGCGCCGGCAGCGTGGCGTGACGCTGAAACACATGGCCGAGCAGTTGCAGATCTCGGCCGCCTACCTTTCCGCGCTGGAGCATGGTCGGCGCGGGCGGCCGTCGCCGATCCTGGTCGACCAGATCTGCGCCTTCTTCCACATCATCTGGGACGATGCCGACGAACTGCGGCAGCTTGCGCGGATGAGCCACCCGCGCGTCACCATCGACACCGCCGGGCTCAGCCCGACCGCGACCGAGCTGGCGAACCGCCTGGCAGCCAGAATCGCCGAACTGGACGACCGCACACTGGGGCGCCTGCTGAAGGAACTGGACGGACCGGCCGGCGGCAAGCGCCCGAGCGGGGGGGAGGACGGTCGCTAGACCGCCGGCCGGTCACAGCTTCGACATCGACCCGATCAGTCGATACACGCCGATGTCGCCGCTTTGCAGGACGCGGAGACGCGCGCCCCAGAACTCAACCTCAGCCAGCAAGGCGCCATGCATCGCCGAGTCCGGCGGATGCTGGGTCAGTTGCTTGGCCAGTCGCCGCAGGCCGACCGTAAGGTCGTCGCAGTAAGCCGCCGTAACGCTCTCGGTCGACTGCAGCCGGATGCCGACCTTCTCCATCGCCTGGCGCAGGTGCACCACCTTCGGGATGCCGGGCTGCAGCACCTCGTGCAGTCGCCAGTTGTCGATCGCCGGCGAGCTCGGTTCGTCGATCTCGCGGAAATAGTCGAGCACCAGCAGGCGCCCGCCGGATTTGATCATGCGCGCAATGTTGTGCAGCTGCGCGACGCGTTCCGGCGACCGGTGCATCACTTCCGCCGCGACGACGACGTCCTGCGAACGGCTGCGCACCGGCGCCTTCAACAGCTCGCAGCAGGTGACTTTGACCTTCTTGGAGCGCTTGTCTGTCGTGGCCAGCCGCGTCGCTTCCTCGGCAAGCAGCTCGACGGGCTCGTAGGCGTCGACCCAGACGCCGTTCTCGCCGCTGATCACGCGCGAGAACAGGCCGAGCTGACAGCCGTAGTCGACCACGCTCATCTTTTCGTTGAGACCGATGCGTTTGAGCGATTCCCGGGCCAGCTTCTCGCCACCGGGAATGCTGCTGCCGACGCCGCAGACCATCTGGACCGCGGCGATGGTATCGGCCGTCCACTGCCGGCCGCCGGCACCGCCCGCCAGACCGTCGCCTGGCGCCGTCACCAGCGCCCCGACCTCGGCCGCCGTCTCGTCGGCTCTGTCGTCCGAGGTAGTGGCGGCGACGTCGGGGGTGACCGCCCCGTCGCCGCCATGCCACCAGCTCCGGAACCTACCGGCGAGCCCCTCGGCAGGTACGGTACTCGACATCGTACAACTGCGACCCCACGCAACTACTCCTCAGAACCGGTACATAACGGCTCTGTACCCGTGGCATAGAATGCACGCGCACTCTTAACTTAGAGTGAACACAGGACTCGTTGTTAACGAAGTCGGCCGAAGCGGGATACCCGTCAGAGGATGAACTTCGACAGGTCGCTGTCGGCGGCCAGCTCGCCGATGTGCTCGCGCACGTAGGCGGCGTCGATGGTCTGCGTGTGGCCCGGCATGTCGGTGGCGACGAAGCTGAGCTCATCCAGCACCCGTTCCAGGATCGTGTGCAGCCGGCGGGCGCCGATATTCTCCACGTTCGCGTTGACCTGCGCCGCCAGCGACGCGAGCTCGTCAATGGCGTCGTCGGTGAAGTCGAGCGTCACCTGCTCGGTCGCCATCAGCGCCACGTACTGCCGGATCAGGCTATTCTCCGGCTCCTTCAGGATGCGCACGAAGTCGTCGCGGTCCAGCGCCTTCAGCTCCACCCGGATCGGCAGCCGGCCTT